>JBCBDH010000914.1:0-2292 GCA_038529855.1 Bacteroidota bacterium
CAATATGCCACTAAAAGAAGAACAGGGGGCAGCCTGTGCTTCCTCACAAATATCGCCAGCATCCGCACACTGAGCACTTAAAAAATGGGGCGTAAAAAACAAGCCCATAAATAGCAATAGGGTAAAAGGGTAGATAAGCTTCATATTCAAACGGTCTAAATTAAAAAGGTAATTTGTAAATACGGTAGGGACCACTAATATAGTAAAAAATGGCTATTTGCCTAGTTTTTGGACCTTGAAAATAGCTGTTAATCTATGATCATTACTGTAAAGTAAAATCTATGGTCTCGCCTTCGCGAATTAACTGTTGGTATACTTGCTCCCCTTGTTGAAGACTTATCTCCAGTTGGCCGCCCTTTCGTTTTACGGTCAAATCAAAAGCTTTATCAAAGGCACGGATTTCTTGGAATTGTAATTCCTCCCAATCACTGGGTAAATGCGGGCTCAAACTAAAACGATCAAATCCCTTTTGCTCCATCCCCAATAAACCTTCTGTAAAAATTCGACAGTACAAAGCGCTTTCTGCGGATAAATGTCGCTTGTTGTTTTCAGGATAAGCTTCAATGACATAGGGCACATGATCACCCAATAAACGCTTTTCGGAAAAAGCACTCAGGCGATTCATGGATAAATCAGCTGCACCCGCTTTGAAGGCACCGCGCAGTGCATATAAGGTGCCACGATCCCAAAAAACAGGGCGGCCTTTGGCTTCAGGATTTAATTCTACCAGTACGCCATCTTCCGTCCAAAGGTGATTAAAAAGAGCATCTATGGTTCCTGCTTTTCGATCGGAAATGCCCATCACCAAAGGCAGACAGATCCAATGTCGCAGATAGGGATGATCTTCAAAATAGCGATAAGTGGACAAACCCATGATTTCTGCACCAAAATAGTTTTCAATGCTTTGGGCCATGGCCTTTTTTCTTTTTTCATATAAATTGGCAGCAGCAGCATCGCCCATTTGACGAGCTAAATAAATGGCATATTTTAGACCACCATAATAAAGGGCTGAGGTTGATAAATTCGCTGTCCCCGTAGGAATGCGGCCTTCCATTTCATCTGATTCCGATTGCACTACCCCTTGCACATTGCGCTGGCGATGACAATAATCCAAACTCCACTCCACCAAAGGCCATAACTCCCTCGCCTCCCGCTCACTCCCCCGCGCCAATAGATACTGCGAAGTACCAAAAGCAATCATAGCCGCATCTCCCCTATCCAAATGCCCCAAAGGAAAATGACCATCCACTTCAAAAGAATAGGGAATGTGTGAATCATCTTTGGGGATATGTTTTAAAAACATTTTATACGCATTATAAGCAGCCGTATTGCCATTGTCATAACCCAAAAAAGGAAAGAAAGGACCGCTGTACTCTATCTGATCATTGGCCCAGATGCCTACATAATAATTGCCACCACCTGGGGAATGGACCAGCCCCATACTGGAATTAAAAATATTTTCAGCCGCTCGAATTTTAGAAAAATAAAACAATTGATTAATAATGGGATTGGGACTTTTGAGGACCAATTGACTTTGCATTTTTTGTAGAAAAGCATCGCGTTCTTTTAGGGCGCTTTCCCAATGCACTTGTTGGGTATCTTCTTCATTGAGTTGAGCCGTAAAATACAATCCAAATTGATAAGTGGAGTTTTGGGCCAAGCGAATGGAAGATTGTGCATCGCTAAAGACCTGACAATAATACACCCCTTTGTAGCCCTTTTCTTGATCCATCGTTTGACGCTCCCCAATGTAAATAGTCATTGGCTGACCGCTTTGATTTTCCAGGCGCCAATGCTCCACCAAATAGCGGGACTCCATAGCGGGGTATAAAGTTCTGCTGATGCGCAGGCCCGCTACCGCTTGATGATAAAAAGTGAGCTTTCCATTGATTTCCACGGAGTCAACAGGACCAGGCATGATTCGCTTTTCGCCTAGGGTAATACTTGGCAGTAGCTCATCTGAGAATTGGCGACGAAAGTAGGCGCGGTATTTTTTCCAATCAGGTTCATTGCTTTTATTATAAGTGCGCAGTTGAGGAAAAATGACATCTCTTTGCAAGCTTAGGTAGCGATTTTCGTCAAGGGAATAATCAATAATTGCCGCCACTTTTTTACCCGCCATTTCAATGTGATCAGCATGTGGCAATCGAATGCTGTCTTTGGGTTGCCAAAGGATGCTTTGGCGATTGGTGATTTGCCAGTAGTTTTTGGAAGAGGCGCTGGAATGCTGAGCGGAGGATGGGTTAAAAAATAGCAGAAGGGGGAGATAAACCCCCAGGACTAATATGGGCC
>JBCBDH010000915.1:0-2290 GCA_038529855.1 Bacteroidota bacterium
TTGGGAATGGCCATCCAGCGCTGCTTGAGTGCACCATCTGACCAAAAGGGTTCTATGGGTTGGTAGGGGAGTAGAAAATCTTCTGGTTTGAGGGGATTGAGTTGTTTGAATACCCCGACTTCAGATAGCCATTGGGGGGCATCAGGTACCCCAGTTCTGGGAGCAAGGCGATAGATGGAGCTGGCAAAGTCGAATTTGTTATTGGCGCGAAGTAGGTAGATTTCTCCTTTAGGGTCTTGGCCAAAGGAGACGAGGTTGCCAGGGCCAAAAGAGCAGAGAAATTGCTCATCAATGATTTGATATTCTTCATCTATTTCTAAGGCCCAAAGACTCGATTTGACAAAATCTCCACAGATGTATTTGCCATAGAGTTCAGGATATAGACTGCCGCGATAGACAAAACCGCCAATAATGGCAAAGGCTTGGGCGCGAGAAAATTCGTGATCTGGGCCTCTGAGTGTACCATAGTATTCATCAGGCAATTGATTTTTGACCAGTGTACCTTCCAAATAGGGCCAGCCATAATTCGCTCCTGCCACCACTCGATTGATCTCTTCGCGTTTGCTATCGCCCACTTCTCCCATCCAAATCTGCCCAGTTTCTCGATCGATAGCCATGCGATAGGGATTGCGATTTCCCAGGGTATAATATTCTTCAAAAAGCTCGCTATCTGGCGAAAGGAAAGGATTGTCATTGGGAATGTAGTAGCCAATTCCTGTATATTCATCATCAGGGGTATTAGCCAAGGGAAAACGACGAATGGGTGGATGACTGCGCCCTGGCATCATATCTACATCTATACGCAAAATACCTCCCTCAAGAGTTTCGCTCAGGTCTTGGGCTGTTTGGTAGCGAAACTGCTCCCCCAATGAAAGATAGAGATAACCATCATTACCAAACAATAGCTCACCCCCTCGATGGGAGCCATTATACATTCGGATATTGATCATGCGCAGTTCAGAGTCAGGATCGATCTCCAAACTATTTTCCTTGACGGTAAAACGAGATAGTCGCATCCAGGCATTGTGAAATAGCCCTGGAAAACCCACCCCTTCAAACTCTCCTGTGACAAATGCGCCAGGCTCCCTTCCCATATAATAAAGGTAGACATAGCGACTTTTGTCTGAGCCCTGCTGGCCAAATTCTGGATGCAAAGCCATACTGAGCAAACCGCCATCATTGACGGGAGCCGTAATATTTTCAATATCCAGTACCAATTGTTTTTCATTGGCGCTGAGCTCATTATCAATAGTATAGACTTTTCCTTCTCTGTCGCCAATAAAAAAGGTTTCTCCCATATGGTCGGGAATCATAAAAGCGGGATTGTCAAAGCTAAGGCCAGAAAAAGCTGTTTGGACTTCCCAATCCACTAAAGGCGAGACACTTGGCAATTGATAGGACAAATAGGGACCAATGGCCACAGGCTCATCTCTACCAAAGGGCGACGGATTGAAGGATAGTGCAAATAAGCCTATTCCCAACACAAAAAGCAGTTTTAGACCGCGTAATGGGCTTGGAAGAAATCTTATCATTGCTCAAATTTGAAAAATATAATTCACTTTATCCAAAGATTGTTCACTATATGAAGTTTAGCCTACACAATTGTGCTTTGAGAGGCCTTTTGTATTGCATCAAATTAAAGGCCAAGCGGCCGCTTGGCCAAATGGGCCCTGGTTGTTTATATGATCGCGTATTCCTACCTTTGTTATACCAATTATTTACTATTCATCAGCTATTGATACCTTATGAAAATTAGGATTAAAGACAATTCGCTGCGACTGAGGCTAAGCCAGGGAGAGGTTAAACGCTTTGCAGAGGAAGGCAGAATTTCATCACAGATTCGCTTTAGTCCTTTGCCAGATGCCTATCTTAGCTATGTGCTGAATCAACTTCCAGGAAGTCAGGTACAAGTCCATTTTGGGAATAATATTATTGAAGTATTCCTCCCAGAGGAGCAGGCGGCTCATTGGGCCAATAGCGATCAAGTGGGCATCGATGGGCAAGTACCACTAGGTTCGGGTGAACAATTAAGCATTTTGGTAGAAAAGGATTTCCAATGTCTGACGGATCGGCCTGGTGAAGATGAGTCAGATTTATTTCCCCATCCCAATACCTCAGCCTCCTGCTGATTAGGTATGAATCTACGATCCTATTTTCCCTTTTTATCTTGGATACCACAGTATCGTCGCCATGATCTGTCCAGTGATTTGATGGCGGGTTTGGTGGTTTGGGTATTGCTGGTGCCGCAGGGGATGGCCTATGCGATGTTGGCGCAACACCAGCCAACATC
>JBCBDH010000916.1:0-2280 GCA_038529855.1 Bacteroidota bacterium
AAAGAGGGGACATCACCTATGCCGAACGCCTCCGCCCCGGCCGCCATGTCATTTATAAAGGTATTGACTTGACTGGTGTCCGCGAGATCATCTTCAAAGGCAGCACAGAAAATACACCTGATGGCGGTGGAATCATAGAGATCAGGAGAGAAGGTCCAGAGGGACAAGTCATCGGTCAAGTAGAGATTTTACCCACTACAGATGGCCGCCATGAGCGTCGATTGCAAGTCCCACTAGAGTCTTCAGCGGGCTTTACGGATTTGTGTTTGGTATTTAAATCAGAGACGAGTCTTCCCAATCAGTCGATCATTCAGTTGGATTGGATGTTTTTTGTATTGGAGAGTGGGGAGAAGATATAGCGAGAAGCGAGAAGCGAATTGAGCCACGGCTCAATTCGCTTCTCTAGTTTGACGTAAGGGCTTGATCTCTCAGCGGAGCGGTCTCTCAGTTTCGCGCGAAGCAAGAAACGATCTCAATTCTCGCAGCGCCAGCGGTCTCTCCTCTTACTCCTTAACTACCTTGTAACTAATCACCCCTTGATCCGTTTGTAATTCCAGTAAATAAACGCCTTGCGTTAGAGTAGCGGTATTTAGCCTAAGCGTATTTTCTCTAATATCCCTTTTAGTCAATACCAAACGTCCGCTTGTATCAAACAGGCGTAGTTGTCTTGGAAGGGCCGTGGGAAAGTCCAAACGCAGCTCATTTTGGAAAGGATTGGGAGCGATAGCGACTTCAAGGGGGGGAGCCAGCTCTTTGGTATTGGTCGTGATGATCACGCCAGGGCTAGGATTGGGGTGGGTATGTTTGTTGAAAAAATCCCAAACCGTAGCTGAAGCACTAAAATCTTGATTGGTGTTGCCAAGCATGAGAATAGGGAAAGTGCCTGGCCAGGTATGTCCGCCATTATCTACTATGTAAAAGACCACCTCCGTTTCATCATCACAATCACTATAGCTTAGAAGACGAACAGTAGAATTATCCGTGGGATCAATATCTGGAAGGGCTACGGTATCCGCTATTGTATTACAACCGTTTCTAGCAACCCAAGCATCGACAATTTCAGGAATGGGACGAGTAAAATCCATTTGCCCATCAAAAAAGACTACCTGGTCGTTTGTACCGTGGATTTGCATGACAGGGACCGGTCGGTCGGGATTGCAATTGTCTTCCGCTGTCAGCGTCATCGCCCCCGTTACGGAAGCAATAGCAGCAATGCGGTCAGATAACTCACAGGCCAGGCGATAGCTCATAAATCCGCCATTGGACATGCCAGTTGCATAGATGCGGCTTAGGTCGATATTGTAATCGGTAAACATTTGGTCGATGAGCAAATTGATAAATCCGACATCATCCACATCTGGGCTAAAGTAGGAATTCCAATGATTGATGATTTCCCCCCAAAGCATCGTATCGACCGTACCTTCGGGAAAAACCACGATGCATCCCGCTGTATCAGCCACTGTGCTAAAGCCAGAGTACAAAACCTGTTCTCCAGAGCTAGAGCCTATTCCATGTAGATTGAATACGACTGGAGAAGCCACATTGGGATTATAAGTAGCGGGAAGATAGACAGTGTATTGCCGTATTAGGCCATCGTGTTCAATGGTCTTATTGATGGTTTGGGCATCGGCCTGATGGAGGTAAAGACAGCAAGTCAATAGAGTGAATATAAGGGTAAAGTATCTTTTCATTAGGTGCTGATTTTAAGTTTGAAATACAAATTTAACAATTGCACGGGTAGTAAAGGTTTTGCGGTTCGGATATTAATTTTTATTATTACCATCCAATCTAGTGAGCTAGACTAATTTTCTGTGCGATATATGCACGATCATTACGGACAGATATCGGAATTGGCAATTAGCCACTTATAAAATTGAGCCATTAAACCATACATCACCTTAACTTGTTTCTTCTCTTGGGAAAGGGCCTGTATCATGAGGTCCGTGTAGAGAAAGAAATGCTTGAGGTATCTGTAATCTAATCTACAAAAACTATGGCCAACACCCCTTCAATCACTGAGCAAGCCTACAGTACCCACTTTGAGCATCTGGTAGACATGGAAGCCTATGTGGGAAAAGAATTAGGGCTTACCGAATGGATGCCCATTACTCAAGAACGGATCAATACTTTTGCTGAGGCAACAGATGATCATCAGTGGATACATGTTGATCCAAATCGAGCCCAATCGGAATCTCCTTTTAAAAATACGGTTGCACACGGTTTTTTAATCCTATCCTTAGCGACCAAATTTTGTTACGATACCTACACCATCGGCGATGT
>JBCBDH010000917.1:0-2267 GCA_038529855.1 Bacteroidota bacterium
TACAAGGGGAAGCTAAAAAAAGCCAATTGACTAGCTCGTGGGCCTATCAATTGGCTTTATCAAAAACGAAACTCGTTGTGTTAACCTAAAAATCGAAAATCTCTTATGGAAAAAATGAATTAGGCACTGGCCTCTTCTGGCTGAATCATACCAAATGCTGTGAGCACCGTCTGCTGCAATTCATTGGCCTTCTCATTGAAGGGGTTAAAAATACCTTCAGTGGCAGGGTCCACGACCATCCTGATTGGACGTTCCCCCTTTGGTGTTCCTATAATGTGCTCAATGGCCTCAGCGACCAATTCGGGCTTATTGTATTCTCCACTGGCAATCTGCCCCTGTAGCATCTCTCCAAAACGCTGTGGATAGCTGGCCAAATCGCCATAATCTTCTGCTACTGTACTGTCAGCAGGAGAGAAATTGATCATATTTTGAGGAAAACTAGTGGTTGGGAAAGCACCAGGTTCTACAACCACACTATCTACCCCTACCGACTTCCACTCATAAGACCAAGCCTCTGACATGGCTTCCAAAGCAAATTTAGAGCTACAGTACATCGCAAAAAGTGGTGCAGTAAAACGTCCCATGATACTGGATATGTTGATCACCAATCCGTCGCGACGCTTTCTCATTCCAGGTAGTACGGCCTTAGTGACATTAAAGACACCAAAAACATTGACATCGTACTGCTTCTTGACATCGTCAATGGTGTAACTTTCCGTAAAGCCTACACCACCACCGCCAGCATTATTGATCAACACATCGATCTGTCCTTCCTGATCGAGAATATGCTGAACCGCTTGATTGACAGAATCAACATTGGTAACGTCCAATTCAACTGCCTGAATGTTGTCCTTGGCGCTAAGCGCTTGGGCGACCTCAGCATTTTTACTTGTTGTATTTCTCATAGAAGCGTATACCTTGTGGCCTTTTTCTGCCAACCATTCTGCTGTCAGTTTACCAAAACCAGAACTTGTCCCTGTGATGAGAATAACTTTTTGACTCATGGATGAATATTTTAAGATTTGAAAGTTGATTGATTCGATGTTACAACACTGAAGATTGAGCAGAGTTCTAAGCCTTCAAAAAATTTATCGAAAAAAAGAGTAGCACAGCAGACTTAGCAGCAGGCTAAAAATGAAAAGGGCGCTGCCGAAAACACGACAGGCACCCTCGCCACATCAAGAACGTGTAAGTGTACATCAGTTAATCTTTTACGTTGATTTGCTTAGTGTTGCGGAGCAAACTCCAAATACTCCGCTCGGAGATATTGAATCTACTGGCGAGTAAAGCCACCAATTTGGTTTTCTGACCATGAGCATCTTTGCTCTTTGATAGGTGGAGATATTCTTTCAGGATGGTATAGCGGCGAATCCCGCTGTGGGAGACCAAGTCTTGATCTATGATATAGGTGATGAAACCCTCAATACTTGGAGGTTGATCATGTAGTTCACAATATTGGGCATAACTCTCGCTGAGGTAAACCTGGAACTTGTCTAATATTTGTTTCCCTGGTAATGACATACTGATTATCAACGCTTGATTTAATCAGTTTCCTTGGATTTTACTATATTTAGCACACTGAGTGGTACACAAATGCCTTTACTGAAGTAAGCAGCAAAAACTATTTGACAAAGCTCAGACTACCAACAAACGTGCTACGAAGATGAATTTGGCCACTTTTTCTGATACCTAAAAGGACATAAAACGGGGCAATCCCTTTCAAATTCGTACTATTCCATCAAATAATTAAAAATCCTTCTATTTGTAAATAACTGTAAACAAGTTATTTACAAATAAACATCAAACAGCTTAGTGCATCTGCATTTCCCGCTGTTTTTGATCAATTTGCCTTAAACTCGTATGCAAAGCATTAAATTTTTTGAGCTATTACAAAGCTTATCTGAGCAAGAACTGAAGTCCTTTACTAAATTCATACAAGCTACCTATCCCCAAAAGGCTCCTCTCCTGCTATTCGAATACATCCTAGAACACCGAAAGGCCAAAGAGGCCAAACAAAAGCTTTCCAAAGAAGGTATCATACAGGCATTTGAGAATATCCGAACGGCTAAAGACCCCTCCAAACGACTCTCCAATTTATTGGCTGATCTGGTCAACTGTCTCAAGGATTTTTGGCTGTACGAGGAAATCCAACACAGCACCTTTGAAAAACATTTCACGATGGCCCAATTACTCAAGGAAAAGGAAATAGACAAAGAGGCCGAATGGCATCTGAAAAAGTGCTTCCAACACCTGCAAAAAAGCGAAAC
>JBCBDH010000918.1:0-2264 GCA_038529855.1 Bacteroidota bacterium
GCAATGGACCATTACCCAAAGGGATGCATTTTGCTACGGGTATTGTCAAACATTTACCTGAAATTACACATGGAGAAACAGGGGGCTTTTTCTATGCCATGAATTGGGGCAAACAATCTTTTCACAAAGAGGGTATGGGCATGGCCATTTTAGCAGAAAAGAAATACCAGCCTGAATCTATTGCCAATGATTTAAGCCATGCCTATGCTTTTAAAAATGCGAATCGCGAAGTGCGCTATCGCTTTTTAGCTGCCTGGGAGCGAGATAATAATCAGGTGAAAAATGCAAATGGCTTTAAACAACTCGTAGAGAAAGCAGGCAAATGATTATGTATAGATCAGCAGAAAAATACATTTTAATAATGCTTAGCCTATTCCTGTTTAAGATAGGAAGTATGGAGGGGCAGCCAGCCGTTTATTTGTATAATCCTGCTGATTTACTCCAGGCTAAGCAAGCCTATGGGCAAGAAAAAGCGCCTTTTGTGACCTTGGTAGGGGATTTAAAATTAAAAGCGGATCAATTACTTTCTGTAAAGCCATTTTCTGTCATGCAGAAAACCATGCTGCCTCCCAGCAAAGATAAGCACGATTATTACAGCCTGGGTGTTTACTGGTGGCCCAATCCAGCGACCAAAGATGGGCTCCCCTATGTTCGCCACGATGGGAAGAGAAATCCAGAATACGATCGCTATGATGGGGTGGCTATACACAAGATGACCAAAGCCGTATTTACCCTGTCGCTGGCTTATTTTTATACGACTGACGAAGCTTATGCGAAAAAGGCCAATGAACTGCTTTATACCTGGTTTATCAACCCCGCCACTAAAATGAATCCCCACTTGGAATATGGCCAAGCCATCCCTGGGATTACAGAAGGTAGAGGTATTGGCATTATTGAAACGGGGACGCTTTTAAGGGTAGTGAGTGCAGTTGGATTTTTGGGCGCTTCTCCCAATTTCCCCACCTCCAATTACGATAGTCTACAAACTTGGTTTAAGGAGTATACGCATTGGCTGGTGACCAGTCAGAAAGGGTGGGATGAACGGATGTGGCACAACAATCATGGCTCCTCTTATGACAGCCAAGTCGCTGGATTTTCGCTATTTGTAGGGGAAGATTCCCTGGCCACTTTAATCCTTGATTCTGTGATTATCAAACGCATTAATAGACAGATCGCACCAGATGGCAGCCAGCCCTGGGAATTAGAGCGAACCAAATCTATGAGCTACAGCATTAAAAATCTAAAGCATTTAATAGAGAATGCTATACTGGCTAAACACTATGGGATAGACTTGTGGAATTACGAATCAGCAGATGGTCGCTCTATCAAACAAGCAATTCGATTTCTAATACCTTATATGCTGGGCGAAAAGGAGTGGCCCTACACCCAATATGGAGGGATCAAAAGCAAAAGGAAAGATTTCAAGGAATTGATCTGGATGGCCAATAGATATCTAGAAGATGACTTGATTCAAAAAGCAGTTGAGCAATTGTGCCTGGATACTAAAGAGCCATTGAAAATTAATCTTTTATACCCCAAGGTGGCTCAACCATACATCATTTTAAAGCTAGATGACTTATGGTGTAAAAATGACATGGTTCACCCTGGTTGGGAAAGGGTCATTGAGTTTTTGAATAGCCAGGAGGTAAAAGGAACGATTGGACTGATTGGTAGTTCTCTGGAAAAAGACAATCCCGTTTATTTTGATTGGATCAAACAAAGAGAAGCGGAAGGCTATGAAATCTGGAACCATGGCTTTTGTCACTGTCGAATAAAAGACAATGGAACAGAGATTAGAGAATTTAGAGGAAAGGAACTGGAAGATCAATCAGAAAGTATTATCAAAACACAGGATTTAGCCAAAGAAAAGCTGGGAATTACCCTCCGCACTTTTGGCGCCCCCTATAATTCAACAGACGAGCATACGACAAAGGCATTGGCCAATCATCCTGATTTAAAGATTTGGTTGTACAAAGAAACCACTGCTCCAACCAACAAATTTGTACTCAATAGAATCCCTGAAGTCAATATTGAATACCCCGTTCATCAGCCCGATTTTGAAAAATTCAAAGCAGGCTATGCGCAATTCAAAACAGAACCTATTTTAGTGATCCAAGGCCACCCCAGAAGTTGGACGGAGGATCAGCAAAGATTCGAAAATTTCAAAAAGATTATTCTTTTCCTAAAAGAGGAAGGAGTAAGTTTTACGACACCCTATGAATATTATTTGATGCAAAATTCGCGCGCTGCCCTGTCGGACTGAC
>JBCBDH010000919.1:0-2262 GCA_038529855.1 Bacteroidota bacterium
AAGATGAATACAGCCATGGGCGGAAACAGCGCATAGACAAACAGCGCCACGATGTTGGCGGCAATCAACACGCCAAGGAAATTGATTGTGTCGACCAGCGCGTCGCCAAACGGCACCTTGGTCGCCGGGGGCAGGTGGCGGTAATGCCGGTCCTCGACTGCCTGCGCCGCTATTTTTGATGCCTTTTTATCTGATGATCATCGCAATACCTTTTTTCACGGACACTCCTTTACAGCCAATCCCGTTGGATGTGCAGCTGCATTGGCCAGTATGGATTTATTGGAAAGACCAGAATGTCAGCAACAATTAGAGTGGATTGCTGAGCAGCATGGGGTTTTTAAAAAACGCCTAGCCCATCATCCTGGTCTAGCTGATATTCGGCAGCGGGGAACCATTCTTGCTTTAGAATTTCAGACAAAAGAGGAAAGTGGTTATTTCAATCAGCTTAAAGCCCAACTCGTTGATTTCTTTTTGGCTAGAGGCGTCTTACTTCGTCCTTTGGGGAATGTGGTTTACATCCTTCCTCCTTATTGTATCCAGGCCGATGAGCTACAGCAGGTCTATGAGGTATTGGAGGCGGCGCTAGATAAATTTACAGCTTAGCGCTGGTAATTCTTCTTGGAGATGATAAAAAAACTTACCTTAAGCGCTGGTCAATTAAACGGCCTTCTACTTAAGTCAAAAGAAAAACCTTTTCATGTCTTCACCTACGTCCACACTCCATCTGGAATCCATTATTGAATTGTACGAATCGCCACTACTGGAACTAATCTATCAAGCCGCAACTGTACATCGCAAACACCACGATCCCCGTAAAGTACAAGTAAGTACGCTATTGTCGATCAAAACTGGCGGCTGTCCAGAGGATTGTAGCTATTGTCCGCAAGCTGCCCGCTATTTTACAGATGTCGAAAATCAGCAAATAATGCCTGTAGAAGCTGTGCGCGAGGCGGCACTTCAGGCCAAAGCTGGTGGTTCTTCTCGCCTATGTATGGGAGCCGCATGGCGCCATGTACGCGACGATGCTGATTTTGATCATGTCTTGGAATTGGTGCGCACCGTCAATAGTTTGGATATGGAAGTCTGTTGTACCTTGGGTATGCTAACGGAGCATCAGGCCAAGCGATTGGCCAATGCGGGTTTATATGCCTACAATCACAATCTAGATACTTCTGAAGATTACTACAAAGAAATTATTTCTACCCGTGGTTATGAGGATCGTCTGAAAACCATTGACAATGTGCGTAAGGCCAATATCACGGTCTGCTCTGGTGGTATTATCGGCATGGGGGAGTCAGTCGTAGATCGTTGTAAAATGTTGATGACCTTGGCCAATCTCGATCCACAGCCAGAATCTGTACCCATCAATGCCCTGGTTGCGGTAGAGGGAACGCCCATGGAAAACCAAAAACCCATCTCTATTTGGGATATGATTCGAATGGTCGCCACTACGCGTATCGTCATGCCCAAAACAACCATTCGACTGTCTGCGGGACGGACAGAGATGTCAGAAGAAGGCCAAGCCTTTTGTTTTATGGCTGGGGCTGCTTCGATTTTTGCTGGTGAAAAACTTCTCACGACACCCAATCCAGAAGTGAATAAAGATATGAAGTTATTTAAGATACTTGGGCTACAACCAACTGCTGCTTTTGAAAAAGGTGAGCAGCCTGTAAGTCAGGAATCAGATGCGACCTTTGTGATGATTGATGAACAACCTTCTAATTGGAGTCGTCCTGGTCACCGCATCCCTGCTAATGAAAGCTACAAAGAAAAGGCGAAGGCCAAACGGCGTGCGGAGAAAGAAAAGGAAAGAAAAGCCAAAGTGGAAACAGCCGCCGCAGGAAAAGAACAATAATTAGCCTATATCAAAACAAACAAACATAATGAGTAGACAAAAAATAGTAGCTGGCAACTGGAAGATGAATAAAAATTTTGACGAAGGGCTAAGCCTTGCTCAAAGTCTTCTTCAAGATGCACCAGATAATGGCACGACGGTTATATTAGGTACGCCTTATATCCATCTCAAAGCGGTGGGGGATATGCTCAAAGGAAGTTCCTTTATGCATTTAGCGGCACAGAATTGTCATGAGGAAGAGAAAGGAGCCTACACTGGAGAAATTTCGGTGGATATGATCCGTTCGGTTGGGGCAGACTATGTGATTTTGGGGCACTCTGAGCGTCGCGCTTATTTTAAGGAAGACAATGCCCTTTTGGCGGCTAAGGTGAACCAAGTCCTTGGAGCCTCGCTTCGTCCCATCTTCT
>JBCBDH010000920.1:0-2254 GCA_038529855.1 Bacteroidota bacterium
ATTGATCTGTGCTATGTGCCAAATCAATTATTTTTGTTCGAACTTTAAGTCATGGACCAACACCTGCTTTTAATCACCCCTGGATTTGCTGCTGATGAGCAGGACAGTCGTTGTATTCCACCCTTACAAGCCTATGTCCGCCAATTGCAAGAGCAGGGCAAGTATCGAATTTCGGTCCTGGCACTGCATTATCCCTTTGAGCGAAAAGTATACAATTGGCATGGCGTACAAGTACATGCTTGTGGTCAAAGTCGCTTTTTCAAAAAACTAAACTGCTGGTGGGCGGCTCGAAGATACATGAGTCGTCTGCATCAAGCGCAAGCCATCAATGGCATCCACAGCTTTTGGCTCAGTGATGGCGCCCTACTAGGCCATCGCTTCGCTCGCCAGCAACAAATCCCACATTGGCTGACCTTCATGGGGCAAGACGTTCGCCAAGATAATTTCTACTTAAAGCTCCTCCCTCCTGATCATTTATATACGATTACCCTCTCCCCATTTCAAGACGAGGTCCTTCATCAAAGCACGGGCCATCGCGCCAATCGCATCATCCCCTGGGGCCTGGATCGCCTATCCCTCCCTCCCCTTGATCAAGCGCGGGAGATTGATGTATTAGGTGTTGGCAATCTCATTCCCTTAAAAAACTACCATTTATTTCTCCGCGTCCTGGCCCAAGTCAAAAAGACCTACCCTGGCCTAAAAGCGGTATTGATTGGCGATGGGGTAGCTCGTTCGAGTTTAGAGCGAGAGGCCCAGGCTCTTGGCCTTTCAGAGGTGGTCACTTTTAAAGCCTACCTGCCTCGTGCCGCGGTGATACAATACATGTGTCGCAGCAAAGTATTTTTGCATACCTCTACTTTTGAGTCTTTTGGTTATGTTTTCCCAGAGGCGCTGGCCTGTGGGATGCAGGTGGTATCTACGCCTGTGGGTATTGCGCAGGGGAATGCGTATTGGGCCGTAGCGGATACAGAAGTGGGACTAGTGGAGGGGGTAGGTCAGGCATTGGAATTGGGAGCGCGTAAGGAAGCGATTCGACCTTGGGAGATGGAGGGGACGGTGAGGGATTATTTGGAGGTTTATGGGGAGGGATTGGGGTAGGATGAATTATTGTGGGTGGTTCTGTCGGACTGACTCCCCGTCAGTCCGACAGTTCGCGTAAAGCCAGTATTTATTTCCTATCACAAAATACTTACTTTCAGAATTGGAATAATTTTATATCTTTAAGAAGTGATTAAATAGACTTTATGAGAAAGTGTTGAGCTCACGAAAAAATCACCATAAATAAATAAAGTTGGGAATGTCGCAGCCTGTTCGACTATTTTTGGATACGGAATTTACTGGGCTTCACCAGCAAACAACCTTAATTAGTATAGGTTTAGTAACAGATCAACAAGAAAGCTTTTATGCGGAATTTACGGACTATGATCCTGAGCAAGTGGGTGATTGGATACAAGCTAATGTTATTGAGCAATTACAATTTCAGGAAAAACCAAATAATTATTTTGAAAAAATAGCGGATAAGCACTGGCGGGTAAAAGGAAATACCGCTTGGATAAAAACTTATTTAATAGATTTTTTATCCGCTTTTGAGGCTGTAGAAATATGGGCGGATAATTTAGCTTATGATTGGGTACTTTTTTGTCAATTATTTGGTCATGGGCTTAATATTCCAAAGCAGGTTCACTATATTCCTTTTGATTTATCTACTTTATTTAAGGTGAAGGGGATTGATCCAGATATTAAAAGGGAAGATTTCGTTGCGGAAGAACTCTCTTTGGAAGATGTAGCTAACAAGCATAATGCACTGTGGGATGCAACTATTATTCGTCTTTGTTTTTATAAAGCTAATAAGCTATAGTCTATATGTAATACATTGATTACCCTGTAACAGAAAATAATTTATAATAACCTCCCGCAATTGTCGGACTGAGCCAATTCAGTCCGACAAAGCAGCCTGCACCTAATGATGTGGTTCTACAGATAAATTAGTGTTACAGCATATTTATTTACTGGAAGTTAAATAGCCATAAGTGTCTAATATCCCCAAGAAACCTTTTAGTTATCATATCTTTTTATTCCCTTTTAAATGGGATTATTTTTCGGATTCCATAAGTCAGGGAAAGAAATCATTTATTGAAAGAACGAGACTAGAGGATATTAGAGAAATTATGGAAACTGTTGAAAAGCAGTGGATTAAGTATGATTTTAAATTTAAAACTTCAACAGAGGATAATTATAATAACTATAATGAATA
>JBCBDH010000921.1:0-2240 GCA_038529855.1 Bacteroidota bacterium
CGCGTTTTCCCATAAAAGATAGCGATAAGGAATTAGTGGTCATCAATATTCACAATTCAGCTTACGACAGTGGCGGTGTGCTCAAAGCCCAACAGATGGCTTATCTCAAAGAATTCGTTCAGGCAGAATACGCCAATGGGCACTACATTGTGGCAGGGGGCGATTGGAATCAATGCCCGCCCTATTTCCGCTATGATGGCTTCTCGCCCACTAAGGAGGCTGACCCACCCACGGCCAATATCGCCGCAGATTTTTTACCTGAGGATTGGCAATGGGTCTACGACCCTACGATGCCAACGGTTCGACACAACCAAAAGGTCTATAAGGCTGGGGAAACCTTTGTCACCTTGATTGATTTCTTCCTAATCTCTCCCAACCTACGCGCCATCAAGGTCAAAGGCGTCAATCACAACTTTCAAGCATCTGATCACCAACCCGTTTGGATGGAAGTGGAACTACTGTAACTACCCTTACAACAGGCATACAAATTGAGCTATAATCAAGCATTTTATGGCTAATCTTGTTACTATTGCATTAATTTTGTACACATAATCTTGTACAGAACATATCATCAAATAAAGTTAAAATATGAAAACTAGGCTCTTAGCACTATTCGTTTGTCTGATCTTCAGTTCCCAAACGCTATCTGCTCAATGGAATCTAAATATTGGCCCACCTGACAGCAGAATCAATACTGGTGTCAGTTTTTATAAAGGCCACTATTTTATTTCTACGGGCTACCTCATTTTTCGATCCAATGATGGTCTAAATTGGGAAGCCATTCCTTTTAGTAAGGATGCATTTGATTTTTTCGCCCCTCGATTTTTCACCTACGCTGATCAAACCCTATTACTGGCTACATCAGAGGGCTTGTTCAAAGCTGATGATGATGCGGGGATGACTTATACCAAAATTCTCGATCAGGAGATCCACGAATTAATTTATAAAGACAGCTTGACCATTTTTGCCTACACTTATGGCAGTAATGCTAAGTTTCACCTCTCCCATGACGGAGGCCAAAACTGGACCTCCAAAAATACGGAATATGAATCGCTGCGAGGTTTGGTGGTCCACCAGGGGGAATTTGTCATGCGCTATCTCGATATTCTATGCCGCATTGATGAACAGTTGGAAACGGTAGAACGGACCATACCAGAGGATGTGCTCGGAAATGATATTATCAACATCCAAGGGGTACTTTTTATCAATAATTCCAATACCTGGGATGATGCAGCTGGTCTCTGGGCCTCTAATGATGGAGGATTAAATTGGAGCAGTCTGTCCGCACCAACTGAAAAGGGATATGTACATGAATTACTATATGTTGATGGCAAAATGTACATCACCACTTTTGAAGACATCATCTACACTACAGATACCCCTTTTGGTGGAAATAATTGGCAAGAACTCCGTCTGGACCTTAAGCATTACCGCGAATACGCTACTGGCCTATCTGTGGTCAATGGCCAAATTTTCGCCAATTATGGGGAATACAACCTGGTTAAGTCTGAAGATGCTGGAAATTCATGGAAACCAGCCTTTCGAGGCATCCGCCCTGGTCGAATATCCCCTACAGACTTTTGGATAACAGATGGTCTTTGGTTTTATTCTGACTTTGGAACCTATCCCCATATTTCTACTGATCTTGGACAGACTTGGAATCTTTATTTTTCTGCTTTGACGGATAGTACAAAAATAGGTTTTGATTCTTATGTGCGGCTAGACAGTCAGACGCTTGTTGCCAATACCGTCAATGGTGGTTGGCGAAGTGTTGACAATGGGCAAAGCTGGGAAAATGCAGGTGCCCCTAGATATGTTCACCAAACTGAAGTAGACAGCTTGCTTTACTCCATTAGTGCAGCTGGATTTGGTGGGAGTCTGCGCCGCTCTGTTGATTTGGGACAAACGTGGGAATATGTTCGAGCATTGAACGACCCCAAGGGCATTTGGACCCAAGGGGATTCTATTATACTGGTTTCTACAGACAATCAATTACTGCGCTCTGAGGATGGTGGTCTTAATTGGACAGAAGTATTGGAGGGTTTTGGAGAAGGTTCCTGGTATAGCCATAATATCACTCCATTTGGTAATCAGCTTTTTGTGGCAGATGATGGCCTCTACAGAAGTGAGGACGAGGGACTTAGCTGGACACCGCTCTCCAGTCCTTTGCCTGGTTTTGAAAAGCTAAAAGAAGTCCACACTGTTCAAGATTATTTAGTTCTTATCAGCGATTACAAGGT
>JBCBDH010000922.1:0-2233 GCA_038529855.1 Bacteroidota bacterium
CTGTTTGAGCAGAGCGAGTTTATTTCGCCTAGATTTTTGCTTCATTTTTATCGACTGAAAAATGAAGACGCATGCCCAAAAAAGCGAGTATGCTTTGGATAGTCCCGAAATAATTTGTGCTGGAAAATAATATACGTCGGCCAACCCGCAATTGTCGGACTGACCCCGCTTTAGCGGGCAGTCAGTCCGACAGGGCAGACCCTGCATAACGACAAACTATTACCATACGATAGTAAAGCAAGTAGCCGTCTTCATAAATTTGAAGACGGCCGCTTGATAAATGTAAGATAAGTTTTACTTATTGGATAGCTAATCTAGAGGCATACACCTCTGTATCGTATTTTACATTAACGAGGTAAGTACCGCTAGGAATATCTCCTACAAGTAGGTCGATTTTTTGTTCGTTTTTGATGTTACGGCTTAAAATGACTTTGCCAAAAACATCAACCACTTCTAGCAAGCCATTATCTACCCTGGGGATATCTACAGTGATGACTTGGGAAGCGGGATTGGGATAAAAATGTAAATCTTTCTCATTATCGGCTATGCCTTTTGTATGGGTAACGAAACCGAGTTCATTCAAATTCATACTAAAACTAGCTGGGAAATGATTAATATCATCCCATACCCAGGTGGTTTGTAAGATCAGATCGTCGCCTTCGACATAAGCGAATTCAGGTCTGATTTGCCAGGTGGCTTCGTCGTGACACATCGTTCTAAGATGCTTGGTCTGGCCCATAGAATCTATTTCAAAGAATTGTAAGCAATTTGCAGCATCAAGGCTACGTCCAAACATCAAAGAAGTATTTTCATCTAAGCTTGTTCCTTTAGTAAATACAATGGGTTCTCCATCCACCTCCGTGAAGTCAGTGAGGGAAGCCAATTTATTGCCCTCTTGATCAAGCACCAAGAAGTTGCCTCTGTTGTAGATGGTTTGGTCTTCATTCAGGGAGATAGAAGAAATAAATAATCTCTCCCCCTGTAAAGACATGTAAAAGAAACTGGAATAAGAGGTCTCTTGGGTGATGTCGATGCGATTCAAGAGTTCTCCATCAGGGCTAATGATCAGTAGTTCATTGACAAAGCGATCAAATACCGTAGGAAAAAAATAAGATTGTACGCCTACCGCAATATTTCCATTGGGAAGGACATAAGCATCTATGTACTTGTGCGTCAATGATTCATTAATCGGATTGCTCACATATCCAATGGTGTCGATGATATAGCCTTCTCCATCTACAGTCCTTTGCCAGTGGATGGTATTTTCGATGCTGTTGATGTACATGCAAGCAGCCAGGTATTTTTCATCTTCAACGATGGGAAGTAGGCGTCCATACTGAGCATTGGGATTGATACAAAAACAGGAACCTGCACTAAAGTCATCTATAACATAATGCCCTAGCTCCTGCCCGCTGCTGATATCCAATACCCTTCTGGATGCAGGACCAAGCGGGACGACATTGGGGACGACATTGGCTACGCGAAAACCCGTCAGCTCAAGGTCCCCGTCATTGCGCTCAAATACCGACATATAAGTTTCAAATTTATCATCGTCGATAACACTGTAGGAATTGCCCCACAACCTTTCGCCCGTCTTCAAATCTGTAACATCTACATAAGAACCTACATTGATGTTTATAGTAAATAAACTAACCAATTTATCCGCTACAACTCGGCTATCTCGGAAAAAGATATCCTCCTCTTCGGCAGGGCCATTCCAACCAGATACAAAGTCGGGTAAATCCGGTAAAGTGGGATCGGCATGTAGAGATGACCAATTCAACTGAACGCCATCAAATTCAATATTGGGAGGATCGACGGCGACGCGACTCCGCGCAGGAGTCGTCACTTGATTGCGTATAAAAAAGGTTTTGTTCAAGCCTTTTGAATAAACAGTGGGATGCGGTAATTGGGTAAGCTGTATCTTATCGGACTTGGTCTCTTGCGTCTTTACATTTTTTGAACGATTGTATTCTAAAAATACGGTCTTTCCTATCGCATCGCTGTAGACGGTGGGTTGTTGTGCGGAAAGGGTATAGATTGGCATCAACCCAAGTAGCAGGAGTAAATTTTTTATGATTCTCATATCAAATCGTATTTATTCAATTTCACAATTTTCAAAACATGGACTTTGAAATAAATTGCCTTCAGGACAGGTTGGTAAATCTACCTTAAAGCATTCCCCTGGGTTAACTTGCTCAACTGTTTCCTCTGTAATCACTTCCTGGGTGAC
>JBCBDH010000923.1:0-2230 GCA_038529855.1 Bacteroidota bacterium
GATTGTTGATTGGTCAACATCATAGTCAATCGGTCAATACCAATCCCCAAACCAGAGGTCGGTGGCATCCCATATTCCAATGCCCTTAGAAAATCTTCATCTAAAGCCATAGCTTCATCATCGCCACGGGCCGCCAGTCGCAATTGCTCCTCAAAACGCCCCCGCTGATCAATGGGATCATTGAGCTCAGTGTAAGCATTCGCAATCTCCTTCCCACTCACAAACAGCTCAAAACGCTCTACTAAGCCCTCCTTGCTGCGGTGCTTTTTGGCCAGGGGCGTCATTTCGATGGGATAATCTGTAATATAGGTGGGCTGAATCAAGTGGTCCTCTACCTTAGCCCCAAAGATTTCGTCAATCAATTTCCCTTTGCCCATGCTATCGTCTACCTCTATGTGCAGCTTTTTGCAAAAAGTCCGCAAAGCAGCTTCATCCATTTCCGAAATGTCTACTCCAGTGTATTGCTCAATGGCTTCAAACATACTCAAGCGATGGTAAGGCCCCGCGAAATCAATTTCGTGCTCGCCAAGCTGAACTTTGGTACTGCCATTGACGGCCAAAGCCACCTTTTCTAGCAGTTGCTCTACCATTTTCATCATCCAGATGTAGTCTTTATAAGCTACATAGATCTCCATAGAGGTAAACTCGGGATTGTGCGTCCGATCCATCCCCTCATTGCGAAACATCTTGCCAAACTCATAGACTCCATCAAAGCCTCCTACAATCAAACGCTTAAGGTACAATTCATTAGCGATGCGCAAAAAGAGCGGCATATCGAGGGTATTGTGATGGGTCTCAAAGGGACGGGCCGCTGCTCCACCATGGATGGGTTGCAAAACGGGCGTTTCTACCTCTAGCCAGCCCTGCTCATCAAAATAGTTGCGCATCACGGTAATGATTCGACTCCGCTTCAAGAAAATTTCTTTGACATGGGGATTAACCGTTAGATCCACATAGCGTTGGCGATAGCGCAACTCAGGGTCTGTAAATGCATCATAGATATTCCCCGCCTTGTCGCGCTTGACAATAGGAAGGGTCCGCAGGGATTTACCCAAAAAGACCAGTTGGCGCACTTTGAGGGTCAATTCACCAGTCTGCGTAGAAAACAATTCGCCACTGACGCCAATGTAGTCACCAATATGGAGCAATTTGATCAATTGATTATTGCGTTCGATCTCCGCCTCATCGCTGCCCACTTCACCTTTGCGAAGATAGAGCTGTATGCGACCTTCACTATCCTGTAATTTAGCAAAAGGCCCACGCTGCCCCATAAAGCGACCAGCGATATGGACTTCAGGGAATTGACTAGGCTGAAAATCCCCCAATGCACTCACGCGAAGTTCGCTCACATAATCAGCCAGCGCCATATCCTCCCGCTCCACACCTGCATCAAAGCCAATGGTTTCGGCCAAGCCAGCAGGTAATTCATTATTTTCTAATAACTGCGCTACCTTAAACCGTTTAGCCAACAAAGTAGTTGCCGCCTGTTTGGCACCTTCTGGCCCCAGGCCCTTAATTTTCTCCAAACCCTTGACGAGACCAGCTCTGAAGTTGTCCGTCGTAAAGTCAGAAGTCTTAAAATTTACTGGAAAATGAACCGCGGGGAAAGGATTAACACCCAACTCGCGAATTTTGTCTAAGGCATCGTAGCGAACCTGATCTTGATCGCTAATTTGCAGTTTGTTAAGCGACATAAGTAGGATTGAAATTTTGTTTGAAGTGCACGTATTATGCATCTAACCTATTCAAAAAGTAAAATAGTTCTAAAAATGAGCGTAAAAATAGCCCTAATTCTGAAAATACAAGCATTCCCCATTCATTTTACACATACTTAAAGTCCTATTTTACTGATGATCAACAGAATCTTCTTAATTTTGTTAATTACGTATCCCATGAAGCTCCCGCAAAGCCATTTTGTAACCTTACAGGTAAAAATTACTCCATGTCTAAGTTACCTCCTAATCGTCGACTGTCAAATCGTTTTCGAGTATTGTTAAGGTTGTTTGCTCTGAGGATGCCAATCAATAAACTCCTATTGATTCTTCTACTACTCTTAGGGATGCAAGGAGATATTTTGCAAGCACAAATCACCATTTACCAAGAAGATTTTAGTGGTTATACACCAGGGGCAATAACGGGTGCGGGTTGGAGTGCCGCTATTTTTGGCAATTGTGATACCAGCCCTGGCCAATGGGGGGTATTTGGTGGGCAGTTTGTGGCGAGTGATATG
>JBCBDH010000924.1:0-2144 GCA_038529855.1 Bacteroidota bacterium
AAGGTCTATCTCTATGCAGGGGGCCAATTGCAGTACTACGAACAGTCGCTAAGTAGGGGCTATGAATCTTCAGTCAGTCCAATTATCCACTTTGGTTTGGATACTTTGGAGCTTATTGATTCCCTTAGGGTCGTTTGGCCAGATGGAAAGACAGCGTTGAGAAAAGGGGTAGCCATCAATCAGTTTTATACCTTGGTTTATGAGGAAGCCAGTGCGCCAAGTGCTAAAGGTGAAGAGCGGACGAAGGAGCCTTTATTGAAAGAAGCTGGCGAGCAACTGAATTTACTTTATCAGCATGAGGAAGAGGATGTCGTGGACTTTAAGATACAACCTCTACTGCCCCATAAACATTCCCAAAATGGGCCAGGCATAGCTGTGGGGGATATCAATGGAGATGGTTGGGAGGATATATATATTGGTGGCTCCGCCAATTATCCTGGCGCTTTTTTTATTCAGCAAGCGAATGGTGGTTTTACTGCTGGCCCTACAGCGCCAGATTCCATTTATGAAGATATGGGAACCTTGTTTTTTGATGCAGATGGTGATGGCGATTTGGATTGGTATGTGGTGAGTGGTGGAAGTCGTTTTGAAAAAGGAGCGGTCCAATACGAGGATCGTTTGTATTTAAATCATGGCAATGGGCAGTTTGTGCTCGCACCTAATGCCTTACCCCAAATGCCCAGTAGCGGCTCAAGTGTCAATGCTGCTGATTTTGATCGAGACGGCGATTTGGATTTATTCGTAGGTGGACGCATTATCCCTGGCGAATATCCATCAGCGCCGCGCAGCTACTTGCTCAGAAATGACAGTAAGGAAGGCACCTGTCTTTTTACTGATCAAACCCAAAACCTTGCCCCCAAATTGCAAAATCCTGGTTTGGTCACCTCTGCGCTATGGACGGATTACGATAATGATGGCTGGGTGGATTTATTGCTTACTGGTGAATGGATGCCCATCCGTTTTTTCCACAATAAGCAAGGCCAGCTCCAAGCGCTAGACGAGGGCATTCCCAATAGTCATGGCTGGTGGAACAGCCTGGCTGCTGGCGATTTTGATGCGGATGGGGATACTGATTACCTCGCGGGTAATCTAGGTCTGAATTCTCGCTACAAAACCAGCCCCCAAGAACCCCTCTGCGTCTACGCCAGCGATTACGACAAAAACGGTCGTATCGACCCCGTCCTTTGTTACTACATCCAAAGCCAAAACTACCTCTCCCACACCCGCGACCAACTGATCAAACAAATCAATGCCATGCGCGGCCGATTCCGAAACTATGAGGACTACGCCAAGGCGACCTTTGACCGCTCCTTTACTAAAGCTGAACTGGCCAATGCTCAAGTCTTTCGCACGGAAACCTTTGCAAACAGCTATATCGAAAACCTTGGCAATGGTCAGTTTGCCCTTCACCCCTTACCCAGAGCCCTACAAATGGCTCCCATTTACGGTATGCTGGTACAAGACATCAATCTGGATGGGAATCTGGATGTGTTATTTACTGGTAATTCCTACGCTACAGCTGTAGCCATAGGTCGCTATGATGCAGGAAATGGTGGATTGTTACTAGGGGATGGCCAAGGAAACTTTCAGTTACAGCCCATGGCTGAGAGCGGCTTCAAAGTGGACGGTGATGCCAAGGGCATGGCGCTCCTTATGGACCAAAATAAGCAAGCATTATACTTGGTCGCCAGCAATCAAGGCCAATTAAAAGTCTTCCAGCACGGCAAGGCTCAAGCTTCGTTTCTCAGCCTCTCGCTCCAAGCTAATGATGCTTCCCTTCGTTTGTACTTCAAAGACGGTCGGCAAATCAAACAAGAGTTGTATTATGGAAGTACTTATCTATCCCAGTCTAGCCGACAGTTGGTACTACCCAGTGATTTAGACAAAATAGAGGTTGTTGGTTTTGATGGACAAATACGGATACTCAATGCTTTCTAGTCAAGGTCGCTGTCCTTCCCAAAAGCGAAAAACCAATATATCCCCTCATCTTCAGAAGCTCACCATTTTGCTCCAACCACATTTTACCGCTGTAGGTATTTCCATTATCAATGGCATATACGGTTCCTCCTTTCCATATCTTTCTTCCGCTATCGTATTCAAAATCTTCTAAAAACTGAATCCCAACGATATTCCTATAGATCGGA
>JBCBDH010000925.1:0-2209 GCA_038529855.1 Bacteroidota bacterium
CCATTATCCATGATCAAAACAGACCTAAAGGCAGAAGATTTTCAGGAATTCTACGCCCCTCTACAAGGACCGTTTCCTTTTTATCAAATTCAAAGGATTTGGCACTTTCGAATAGGTGGGCGTAGAATTCCTGAAAATCTTCTGCCTTTAGGTCTGTTTTGATCATGGATAATGGAGCTGAATGCTATCAGCTAAAGTAAGTAATTATTCATAGCTTTTGCCGTCTACCCACTGCGGGCTGCCCTGTCGGACTGACTCCCCGCCAGAGCGGGGTCAGTCCGACAGTTGCGGGTTGGGTCAGTCCGCCATTTGCGGGTCAGCTAGTAGTGCAAATAGCTGTTGGCTTAGTTGACCATTGTGGGTTGGCGTATGGACTATTGAGCTTTTCTTGATCATGGGTCTTCATTTTTCAGTTGATAAAAGCGAAGCAAAAATCTAGGCGAAATAAACTCGCTCTGCTCAGACAGTATTTCGCCAGGCCACCCACGCTTTGGAGGGCTTACCTTTTAGGTTGCTGTTGGTGGTCCTGGCGGACTGGCTTCTTGTCAAAGTGAAACACTTTGGCGGGGTCAGTCCAACAATTGCGGGACATCCCCTACTTCTTCACTCCCCGCCAAGGCATCGCCAATTGGCGATCAATACAATAAGTCATCCCCTCAATATGCTGGTCCTTAATCTTGGCATAGTGATAATAAGTACTGGTCCGATCGCTGGTCTTGAAGGCGATGTAGGTCTCTTCCCATAGATTATTGATTAGGGCATTTTTAATTGGGCTGCCATAGAATTGACCTTGGAAAGAGCGGTCTTTGACTTTGTTGATGTGGAGCTCTTGGAAATAGGGTGCTGCATCTGGGGTAGGTCTGAGGTCGAGTTCCCAAGTGCCTTCCAAGGGGTGAGCAGTATTTGCTTGGGGGGATTCTTGGTTGGTAGAAACCAATAATCCCTGTAGTAGGGCAAGGGTGCAGAGGATCATAGAAAAACTTTTCATGTGTATTACTTTTTGATCGAAATGAAATGAATTGACAGGGGCAATTTGGGGTGATTTCATCGATCAAAAGACCCAATTCGCGTTTTAGGAGGACTCAACTCGCGTTTTGAGCCGCTTTTTGGTAGTCAGAAGGGCTCTGACCAGTCATTCTTTTGAAAACTCGATTAAATGTAGACTTGGAATTGAATCCGCTTTCCAGGGCAATACCCAATAAGCTAAGGTGGCTGGATTGTCCTTTTTTGATCAGCATTTGGACCCGCTCCACTCGATGCTGATTGACAAAGTCGATAAAGCGAATATTCAAACCTGTATTGAGTAAATGGGAAACCTCGCGATCTGTCATCTCTAAGGCTCGAGCAAATTCTTTGAGGGTCAATTCCTGGTTGAGAAAGAGTTCTTGCTGACGCATCACCTCTTGGATTTTTTGGACCAAGGCTGGATCAATGGATTTTTTGACCTCCGCGGCGGCTTTTTCTGCCTCTTCTGCGGGCTGAGAGAGCTCAGTGACTTTCGTCAAATCCTTTTGTAAAAGGCCCCCCACGGCTAGCAGGAGTACAGCAATTCCAATGGTGATGGAGGAAAGCGAAGTGCTGGGGTAGTAATCCCAAACCAAACGACCGATGGATTCCAACAACCAAAAGGTGGCTAAAAAGGCCAGGAACAGGTGAATGCTACGCAGCCAATTGAGCGTAATGCTTTGCAGGCTGGAAAAATAGTTTTCTACCTGTTGCTTATAGGCCCTGAGCTGTTGGAGGCTGAGCAGTAGATAGATGATGACGGAAGAGATGCTAAGGATAAACTCCAAATCAAAAGTGTAAGGTTGATGCACATTGATCCAAAAATTTCTTCGGAAAGTATAGCTTTGACTTTGAAGGTAGAGATAGAGCCCCATTTGTAGGAAGGCGGGAAGGAAATGTAGCAGGTCTTGGGTTTTAAAGCGAAATTGGGGAAGGGTGAGCGCTTTGGTATAAAAGTAAATCAGCGGACCAAAGGCTAGGGAAAAATAGATGGGTAAAAAATAGAAATCAGGATTTTGACCATAGATGCCTGAGGCTTGAAAAAAGGAATCGCAGAGCCAAAGTGATAACAAAAGAATCAACAGTGCCAGGTATCTATTGGCCACTCGGTTTTCCGCTTTAAGTGGAAGGAGGGCCGCCGTAAAGATGCCTTGGGCAATCAGGGCAAACAGAATAATGACTGAGGTATTGAAGGAAATTTCCA
>JBCBDH010000926.1:0-2207 GCA_038529855.1 Bacteroidota bacterium
ATTCAAACAAAGAGCAATGTGCTGATGGGGCTGTATTTCTTTTTTGCTTATTGTGTTCTTTCTATTGCTTTGCCTGGTTTTTTGATGCGTCGTTTGCAAGCCGCTTAAATGGAAATAATCCCCTTGCGAAGCGCAATCTGAACCGCCTCCGTCCGATTTCCAGCACCCAATTTGCTGAGGATGGCACTGACATGAAATTTGACTGTACGCTCTGAGATAAACAGGCGCTGTCCAATCTGGGCATTCGTCAAGCCCTCTGCCAATACCCGCAGTACATCCATCTCGCGAAGCGATAATTGATCATTGGGGTGGCTGATGTGATCAATGAGTCGCGAAGCAACCACTGATTGCAAAAGGCTTCCCCCACTGTGGACAACCCGAACGGCATTAAAAATCTCCTCTCTGGAAGCCCCTTTGAGCAAATAGCCCCTCGCTCCCGCTCGCATCGCTCCCATAATGCGCTCATCCGTATCAAAAACCGTAAAAACAATCACTTTGGTCGATAGTCCGCGATTGCGAATCTGTTGGATCACCTCCAAGCCATCCATCTCTGGCATAGCTAGGTCAAGAAAAAGGATATCTACTTCTTGACTTCCCAAAGCTTCCAAAACCACTCGACCATTGGCCGCCTCTCCAACGATTTTAAAATCAGCCTGAGTTTCCAAGACACTAATCAGACCATCGCGTACCACGGGATGATCATCAGCAATAAATATTTTGATGGGATCAGCCATAATGATTGCTTGAGCAGGTGATGCGAATCAGGGTGCCTTTGCCAGGTGTCGATTTTATTTCCAAATTTCCATTGAGCAATTTGGCGCGTTCTGCCATCCCCGCCAGCCCAAAGCTATTGGGCGAAAGCTGAGCGGGGTCAAAGCCTTTGCCATCGTCTTCTATGCTCAATATGATTTGCTCGGCTTTGTAGTGAAGTCTGAGGTAAAGATGCTGAGCATCAGCATGATGGAGGGCGTTTTGGATGGCCTCCTGAGCGATGCGATACAAACCCATTTCCAATCGCAAAACTAAGGGGCGATAATGCCCTTGCACGTCTATATAAGCTTCTATGGGCACCCTGCGAATTAAGGTTTCCAGGGCTTCAGGTAAGCGATGAAGTTGCAATGGAGTTGCCCTTAGATTTAGGACAGAGCGACGCGCTTCCTCTAGATTGTATTTGGTCAGGGCTTTGGTCTGTTGTAAAAGTTGGGCGATCTTGGTCTCAGAAGAGGTCTGTTCTAGTAGCGCATCTATGGTTTCTAATTTGAGTGAGATGGCGCTTAGGCCCTGTGCCAGGGTGTCGTGCAATTCGCGAGCCAGTCGATTTCGCTCCGCTACAATCCCCGCCTGTCGACTATTTTCATACAAACGCGCCCTTTCTATGGCAATGCTCAACATATCGCCTATGGTATACAAGAGTTGCAAACGCGATTGGGGCAATTCCTGTAAATTGGTACTGACGACATTGAAGATTCCAATTTTCTGCGTTTTGCTATACAGGGGTACGCTGGCATGATAAAGCAGTCCTTTTGTTCCTTCTTTGAGGTCTTTGAGTCTGGTGCAGGTGATTTCACTGATATTGGTCGCCTCCGCCATTCGATCTCTCAGATAGCGTTCCAGACAATAACAGGTGCCTTCCAATAATTGAGGCTGTTCTAAAAAGACAGGGGGCAATTGATGCGAAGCAGCTACATAGGGCGATCCGCTTTCCTGATCGATCAACCAGACCCAACCCGTTTGCAAATCCAATAAAGAGACCACCCTTTCCAGCGTAGCAGTCAGGGCTTTATCCAGACGAACTTCGCGATTGAGGTCTTGAGCGATGGCATTGAGAATCGCCAATTCCTCATTTTGTTGTTGGATTTGTCTTAGGTCCAAATGATCGTTTATACTTTAGCCAATTCTCGTTTGAGGTGATCAATAACTTGAATTTCTACCGCATCTATCGCTCTTAGCGCCGCGAGCTCAACAGATATCCAATCGCCCAAATGTACGAAATAGATGACGCGCTCTAAGAGGTGCTGTCCTTTGGAATACAACTCAATGACGGAAGAGGTTTTATCAGAGATCAAATCTTTGGTGATGTCCATGCGCACTTGATTGCGAGGCAGATCGTCGCGATTGCGGAAATAGAGGACGGCCAATTGTTGATCTTGCTGGCACCACGTTTTCCCTGAGATGAACCACAATGAACTAGTGGGCTGGCGCGAGCA
>JBCBDH010000927.1:0-2206 GCA_038529855.1 Bacteroidota bacterium
TACCTACTTCTTCTGCTAACTCTACAGACTCCTTGACCTCTGCCGTCATCCCATAGTTCTCCCTGCTAATGGCCTGCTCGACAATCTCTACGGCCTCTTCCTCTTCAATAGCTGGGGCCACTTCCGTCATCTCGTCTTCTGTTTGGTTACAGGCTGTAAACAGGAAAATACCTAAGACCAAGATCAACATATTCAACATTAACTTTTGCATGGTTTTGATTTTAGTGATTTGATATGAGGCCAAGAAGCCAACTTCTGGTCAGAACTAAAATATTTTTAAACTAGTGGTCAAAAGATTTAAACGAATGGTAGAGAATGAGTAATAATGGAGCTTTTCTATGGGGGCTTTACCATAGATTGAAGATTCAGAACCATTGATTTAGCATTGGCGACCATTGATTTAAAAAGCTTTGTGGCTAGGTGCTTTTTCAGTACATTCCCAAAAAAATCAGCACCTTGAAGAATAGGGTACTCCTACATATCATTGCTTGGTCTGTTTATTTATTGCTGACCACCTTTTACAAGACCAATAATTTGGGATTGAGTATAGCCTTGCAGCATAGCTTGTTGGGGGGAGGGATCAATTTAATCTTGTTTTACAGCTTTGCCCAATTAGGGGTAAGGCGCTATTTGGTGAAAAAGCAATGGTGGGCTTTTGCGCTGGTACTTCTTGTCTTCTTTATTTTATTCGTCGCCATCAAATATCGAATTGAGTATCGTTTAATTGGCGAATTCTACGACTTTGTAGCGAATAATTCTAATATACCTGTGCGGAGATTAATTGGCGCTATTGTTTTGTCGACCTTATTGTTTAGCACGCTATTGACCACATTAGAAAGTCAGATGAAATGGGAGGAAGAAGCTCGAGCTATCATCAATCAACAAAATGAGGCTCAGTTGATTTATCTCAAATCGCAGATCAATCCCCACTTTTTATTCAACTCTTTAAATAATATATACTCCCTGGCCGTCGAGAAATCAGATCAAACGCCTAAAATGATTTTACAATTATCGACTTTGCTGCGCTACAGTATTTATGAAAGTCAAAAGGAGCAAGTCCCGCTGAGAGCGGAACTCAATCAGATTGAAAAATACCTGGACCTATTCATCACCTCACAAGAAGAGCCCCCCAATATTCGTCTTGAGCTAAAAGGGGAGATCGACAATTGGATGATTGAACCCATGATTCTGATCCCCTTGGTCGAAAACTGCTTAAAGCATGGCGATTTTAACACCAATCCCAATGCCTTTGTCGCCATCTCTCTACTAGCAGAAAAGGACCACCTATGGTTCAAAACCCACAACAGCAAAAACGATGCGGACCAACAAAAGGATAAAACAGGGGGCGTGGGTTTACAAAATATCCAAAAACGTTTAGCTTTAAAATATCCTGAACGTCATCAATTTGAACAAAAAGCTGGCGAAACAGATTTTGAAGTTAACTTAAAGCTCAGAAAATAGCCACTAAGATGAAACCCATCAAAGTACTGCTGGTCGACGATGAATATCTGGCCCTCCGCCTACTGGAAAACTTCATCAAAGAAGTCCCTGATTTAGAAATCATTGGTAAAGAAAAATCACCCATCAAAGCCCTGGATATCTTGAACAGCGGCCAGGTCGATTTGCTCTTTCTGGATGTACAAATGCCCACCCTAAGCGGCGTCAATTTACTAAAAACCCTAAAGCAGGCCCCCCTCACCATCTTCACCACCGCCTATACTGACCATGCCATCTCCGCCTTTGACCTCGACGCGGTCGATTATCTCCTAAAACCCTTCTCCTTCGAGCGCTTCCTAAAAGCCGTCAACAAAGCCAAGACCCAACTCCACCTAAGCACCCCCTCCTCCAATCTCCCTCCAAGCCCTGATTCCCAAGAATTTATGGTCATCCGCTCTGAGGCCAAAACCACCAAAGTCTTCCTAGATCAAATCTTATTTATTGAAGGGCTAAAAGAATACGTCCGAATTGTTTGCCAGGAAGAAAAGCTCGTTATGCTGGAAAGTCTAAAAAACCTAGAAGCCCAACTACCTGCCGAGCGCTTTATGCGTATTCACAAATCCTATATTATCAATATATCTGCAGTCAAAGCCCTTGAGGGCAATCGTCTGCTTATTGAGGAGTATAAGATTCCAATTAGTCGCGCTCGTAAAGCGGAGGTGATGAAGCGGATACTGCGGGAAGGCACTCAACCTCCCCCAATTATCCG
>JBCBDH010000928.1:0-2202 GCA_038529855.1 Bacteroidota bacterium
GTCATATGCTTGAGACAGAGGAAGGCTTGGTAATGCGATGTGGGAATTATTTAAACAACTTTTTTGCTACGGAGGGCTCGACGAGTTGTGAGGCTATTGCAGTACATTTTTATCCTGATGTACTCAAGATGATATACGATAAAGAGCTACCCGATTTTTTGCTTCATCTGAACAAGGTCAAACCCTTGCCAATCACCAAATACCAAGCTTCAGAATTGATGGCTAGCTATATCAATAGTTTGCAATTTTATTTTGAAAATCCCGCTTTGGTCAGTGATGAATTGCTAAAACTCAAACTCAAAGAATTGATTTTATTACTGGCCAAAACGGATAATGCCGCTGCCATTCAAAGCCTCATGGCGAGTATGTTTAAGCCAAGCGAGATAGATTTTAAAGCCGTGATTGAGGCCAATCTCTACAATAATTGTAGCATGGAAGAATTAGCCACATTGACGAATTTGAGTCTGTCTTCTTTTAAAAGGGAATTTGCTCGTCAGTATGACTGCTCGCCTGCTAAATACATTCGCCGTCGAAAAATGCAAAAAGCCGCTAAATTATTAAAAGGTACAGATCTGCGAATCTCTGATATTGCTTTTGATTGTGGATTTAAAGACCTGGCGCATTTTTCTAAAGCCTTTCAAAAGCACTACGCCTTTTCACCTTCTGACTATCGCGTGAACTAAATTCACAAATCTTTGACCCACCCTGCCAAATAAAGCCGTCCAAAGTCTGACATCTTTGTAATACACGTATTGAAGCTAAGGAAATGATTACAAGGTCATTTCCCAGATTCAATTATTCCAATTCAACATCAAAAAAATTGCAAAGATGAAAAATGTGATTCGCCTGACAGGACTCTTCTTATTGATCCTAAGCTTTTCATTGAGTGTACAAGCCCAAAAAAAAGTACAGAAGATTTATCTGTCAAAAGTTATCGATCTGCCAGCAGATAAGGTTTGGCAAATCGTAGGAGAAGATTATGGGGCTATTGCCCATTCGCATCCCAAGATTGTTTCTTCTGATTACATCAGTGGTACGCTAGAGGCAGGGGAAGGAGCGGAGCGGATTTGTCACTTTAATAAAAAAGGAACCAAATACCTGAAGGAAAAAATTACCAATTATGATCCTGAAAACAGGTCCTTTACCAACACGGTTTTTAAAGCAGGTAAGTTTCCAGTTGACCCTGAATATACCCGCGCCATTTATAAAGTAGAAGACCTGGGTAATGGGCAGTGTAAGATAAGTTTTGATATGCAATATCGCACCAAGCCCTCCTTTATGGGCGCCATGACCAAAGGAAGCTTCAAGCGATTGATCAAAGACTACTTTATCGCCATTGAGCATTATGCCAAGACGGGAGAAAAAGTGACTAAAGCAAATTTTAAGAAAATCAAGAAGAATTACTCTTAGGCTTATATTATTGACGTATTTGTACAATTGAGTCTATGACTCTCCCAAAAAAAGACCCCAATGGCTTGATCGTTGGGGTTTTATTTTAATTGATGAAGAGCTTTTGACTTTTATCATTGATCCTTAGCCAATAGATACCTGCACTCAATGGAGGTAAATGGATGGGGATTGATTCCTGGTATAAACCTTCTCTTTGCACGATCAATCGACCAGTTAAATCGTAAAGGGCCAATTGGAGGATGGAGGGTGGGTTTTTCTCAAAACGGATATAAATACTTCCTCGACTTGGATTGGGATAAATACTAAAAGGGGAAGGTTCAGTGATTTGCTCTTCAATAAAACAATTGCTTTGTTGATGAAGCAGACCAGGCCGAAAATAACGGATGGTATTTTTCATGCGATCCATCTGGCCTTGGGTAAATAGCTGCATGCACTCATCGTCTACATAGTCCATAAAATTCATAAACATATCAGAACTGCCACAACTTTTTTGTGGAAAATCAGGGCAAGCAAAATAGGCTTTTTCCTGAAAAGGGGTATCTGCGACTTCATCATCAATGTGGCACTCAATATCGTTGTTCCAGGTATGGTATAAACCCAAAAAATGACCCATCTCATGCACCAATACTCTTCCCAGAGGATGATTGTTTGAATCATTGAGGCCAATGTATTGGGGATGAACAACTATCCCTTGTTCTGCTGTTGTTCCCTGATTGGGGAAAGTGCCATAGCCCGTGATAAAGTCGCCTGTATTGGCAATCCAAATATTGAGGTAGCGATCAGTATCCCAGG
>JBCBDH010000929.1:0-2198 GCA_038529855.1 Bacteroidota bacterium
CGGAGCGCAACCAAAGCACAAATGCCAGCGGAGTCAGTCCGACACGGAGCGCCACTAAAGCACCAACGCCAGCGGGCTCACTCCAACACGAAGCACTCCCTCCACCCAAACAATTTGTACGAAGCCCTCTAAAATCAGTTATCATTACCCTTATAAAATACAACAAGATCACTCAAGCAAAACTCATCCCTACCCATTCATTCATCCTCAAGCGCTCCCCAACCAAAAGCTGCTTGAATCAACTGGTAGACCATGAGTATCATTATTTCAAAAGATGTACTGGAAAAAATTGAAATGTCCGCAGAGGACTTGCTGATCGAATTGGCCATTCACCTTTACCAAATGGAGCGGCTGAGTTTTGACGAAGCCCGTCGCCTATGCCGTTTGGACCATTGGTCCTTTCACAAGGAGCTGTCCAAAAGAGATATGACCGTCAATTTCGATTTTGAAGATTTAGAAACTTAATCACTCATTTAATAGATTACCTTAATATGCCCAACATTGCTCCTATTCCCAAAGGCTATCACACCGTAAATCCATTTATTATTACTGATGATCTTCCCGCGCTGGTCTCCTTTTTGGAAAAAGCCTTTGATGCCACTCCTTATGCCAAAACCGTATCCCCCAAAGGCGCTGTGCTCAATTTAGAGCTTCGCGTAGGGGATTCCATCCTTATGCTCTCTTCCGCTCGCGGTGGATTTGGCCCTTTTGTCATGTCCTTTTACCTCTATGTGGAGGATGTAGATAAGGCTTATGAAAAGGCTCTGGCAGCAGGGGGCCAATCCTTTTTTCCTCCTACAGACCAGTTTTATGGCAATCGCGATTGTGGGATTGTAGGTCCTAGAGGAAATTATTGGTTTATTGGTTCGAGAAAAGAAGAGCTGACTGAAGAGGAAATTACTCGTCGTATGCCCTCTCATCTGGAAGATTAATCGTCACGATCTGTAGGCAATAAAAAAAGGCTTCGGATAGAATTTCCAGTCGAACGTTTATCTTTGTGGCATGAAACATCTAATAGCTCCCTCTGTATTGGCCGCTGATTTTACTCGGCTCCGCGAAGAAATGGATATGGTCAATCAAAGTAAGGCCGATTGGTTACACGTCGATGTGATGGATGGCCGCTTTGTACCCAATATCTCCTTTGGCATGTTCATCATCAAAGCCATTAAAGGCATCTGCCAAAAACCACTGGATGTGCATTTGATGATCGAAGAGCCAGAAAAGTACATCGAACAGATTCGCGAAGCGGGTGCCGATGTTATTACGGTTCATTATGAAGCCTGCCCCCATTTGCACAGAACGGTGCAACAGATCAAAGCGACAGGGGCTAAAGCGGGAATTGCTCTCAATCCTCACACCTCCGTCACTTTATTGGAAGATATCCTTGAAGATACCGATTTGGTTTGCCTAATGTCCGTAAATCCTGGTTTTGGTGGACAGAAATTCATCTACCAAACCATTCCTAAAATCCGCAAATTGCGCCAAATGATTAATAGTCGAAATTTGAAGACCCTGATTGAGATTGACGGTGGGGTAGGACTCCAAAATGCAGAAGCCGCCTTACAGGCAGGGGCTAATGTTTTAGTAGCGGGTAGTAGTATTTTCCGTGCAGAGTATCCTTTGGACGTCATATCCCGTATGAAAAGTATAGGCAAAGACACTTTGTTGGTCTGATCGACGTTCCCATTATAGTTTTAGCTATACTTAGTGTTAATTTGCCCGAGTGGTGTTTCCTCATCAACTACTGCTCTTTTAATTGACTACGTCCAAAAAACGGAACGACCTCTTGCGGATGAAAAAGATACTTTTACTCCTTTCTAGTTTGTTATGGATCAGTGGCCTTTGGGCCCAAACCAATGAGAAAGCAACGGTTACAGGCCGTATTACCGATGCAGCCGATGGCTCCCCTGTCGAATTAGCAATCGTATATATCAAAAATACCAGCAAAGCGGTAGAAAGCGATGCCAAAGGGCGATATACCATTGAAATCCCCGCCTACGAGCGTATCGAGCTGGTTTTTTCCCGTATTGGTTACCAAGAAACCTCTACCCGAATTCCCGCGCTCAGCACTGGTACCCGTAAAAAAATTAATGTCGTATTAGCTCCCCAGGAATCAGATGTAGAAGTCATCGTTCGGGAAAGTCGAATTGAGGACGCAGGCATTATTCGCGAAGAAGTCACTGCTCTCAAATTATAGC
>JBCBDH010000930.1:0-2196 GCA_038529855.1 Bacteroidota bacterium
CGCTGAGAACCACATCGCTCATTAAGCGGGCAAGTTCTTCGTCACCCATGTAGGTGAGGGAGTCTCCCCAGGCTTTAATGGTATCTCCCTGATTGATGTACAATAAATTTCTTCGCTCCGCTTCTTCCCCTGAGCCACTTACACTGACATAAATATCCAGCCAACCATCCAGATTGACATCCATCATCGTCGCTCCCGCACACCAACGATCCGTTTCCAAACCCGCCTTTTTGGTCACATCCTCAAACTGCATGCTCCCTTTATTCAAGTAAAGTCGACTAGAAACGCGATTACCACTAAAGAAAATATCCTCTCTTCCATCATTATTGACATCGCCTACGGCCACGCCTCCACCCGTATAAATATTCATAAACTCATACATATGAAATGCCTCATCTTCAATGATTTCATTATTGAAGTCAATGCCAGATTGTTTGGGGGAAAGGAGTTCGAAAATGGGGTCAACCTCCTTTTTTTGATCACAGGCAGAAACACCTAAAAGAAGGAATAGGGCTAATAGCCAAGAACAAATTTCCTCCTTTTTTTGAATAGCGATCATCCAATTCATAAGCGACTATTTCAAGACTTGTTTTTGTCCCTGGTAATCTACGATCTCAATTTGCTGAGCGTCTGTGGGCAGGTAGACGGAACGTGAAGATTGGGAGAGATAGCTAGTGCCGTAATGAAAAACCTGTCGCCAGCTTTGGCCATCCTTGGTTTGAATTTGCGCATAGGCCGCATTGGGGGGTAAAGGATAGATGCGATAAGGTGGTGCTGAATTTAGGGTAAAGGCTTTTAAGCGTTCCCGATTTCGACTAGCCAAATAGATTGGCCCTTTTTCGGCATGATGTAAACGCACCAGCGCTTTGGCATTTTGATCGACAAAAAACTGGCTTTCCAGTACACTCAATGCCTCAAAGTCGCCTGCTCCATTTCCCAAAAGCACCAATCCTTTACAAGCATCGTATTGACCAAGCATGATCTCTGTGGCATAATCATTACCAACTAATAAGACATCTAGGTGGGTATCCCCATTGATATCCTCAGCGAGCATACCGTAGAGGGGGGCAACCTGTGCCTCAATAGGTAAATCCTTTAGCACAAATTTTCCATTGCCCTTGTTTTCGATGTAGGTGCTGGCAAAGGTTTCGCTTCGCAAGACTTGCGCGTCAGCCAATTCTTCTGAAGTGAAGGAGCGTTCGAAGGGGGTTTGGCCGTATTCCGTATAGGTTTTAAAACGCCCTCGCATTCCATTGATTTGTTTGATGAGCATGTCGCGGGAATGGGCGATGTAATTCTGTCCTTCAATGTAATAGCAAATTATGGGGTCGATGCGACCATTGCGATCATAGTCTTTGGCATATACACAAAGCGGCTCTTCAGGAGAAACGCGGTAGCGGGAGTTGAGTCCTAAATTGCCAGCGACAAAGTCCATATCGCCATCTCGATCAAAATCGCCACTGGCCAGGCTATTCCACCAGCCACTGGATTGGGGAATACTTTGAATTTGATCGCTTAGCTGTCCTTCTTTATTGAATATAAAACTGATGGGCATAAATTCGCCAACTACAATCAGATCAATCCATTCATCTTCATCTAAATAAGTCCACAAAGCAGAACTAACCATTCCTATTTGACTTAATGATTCACTGGCCACATTGGTAAATCGACATTGCCCGTTCTCACTATCATTGCGCAAAAGATAGCTTTGGGGGATGGTCGGATATTTTCCTGGACTCACTCTTCCTCCTACAAATAAATCCAAATCGCCATCCTGATCATAATCAGCTGCACTGACGGAAGCGCCGCTGGCCACTATCTTGGGTAGTGCATCCGCAGCCTGGGAGAAATTCCCCTGCCCATCATTGAGGTAAAGTCGATCTTGGTATTTACTCAGGTCATTTTGATAGCGTGTTCCTCCGCTTACTACGTAGAGATCGAGATCGCCGTCGCCATCTGCATCAAAGAGCAGGGCGCCCATATCGTCGTAGATCGTGTCCACTGGCAGGGGGGAGGGAGTGAAGCGACCGCTTGTGCTTTGGACAAAAAACTGGGGGGCATGATTGGCCGAACTGCCCACGAAGAAATCTTCTAAGCCATCGCCATTGATATCGCCGACCGCAAGGGAGGGGCCATGCTGGGAGTGTTTGTGTGGTAAAATTGACTTCAAGCAACAGGCAATTTTACCACACAAAC
>JBCBDH010000931.1:0-2193 GCA_038529855.1 Bacteroidota bacterium
GGGAGAGATCTGAACATAGGCGATAAGACCCTTAATATCTATAGCATCAAAAGCTTCATAACAAAAAGGACAGGTCAGCTTCATGGCAGTCGTCATTAAATGGCTAGGTATCAGAATCCATATTATTGTTTACTTGGCCATCACCTCGAATATTGTTTTGTTGCTCGACATGATCGCTATAGATATTAAGGGTCTTATCGCCTATGTTCAGATCTCTCCCAACGCGCACCTCACTATTGTCAATACTGTTTTTCTTTGAGGGCTCCCCTTGTCCTGACGCTTCTGATGGCCTATTCTCTGGGGGTTCAGGGTCTGTCAGAGCAGATAGCTTTTGCCACAAATCCTGCTGAGCTTGCTTATCTGATGGATCAAATAAGAGTTGGTTGATTTCCTGCGCTAAGCTTGGCGCTATCTCCGCCCAATGGCTAGCAAGTGCGGGAGCTCGCTGAGACATTTCTTGATTCAAGTCCTCTTGGCTAAAGACTTCTTGGGAAATCAGTAGGAGTTGCTGATAAATTTGATGGCTCAAATTTTTGGTCCTATTCATTGGCTAACGTTGGTTTGTGGGCAGCTATATCTACCATCTACACCAATGGGTAGTAGCAGATTAACAAAGCCCTTCACTTAATCTGTTAGCAAAATTATAGGCTTTCCTACTATGTAGGCTATGACAAAAGTTATAGTAGTTACTACTAAAGAATTGATTATTTTATTAGCGAGCGATCAGGGGCTTAGCCCTATTGCCCAAATACAAAGCGCCCAAAACAAACCAGGGCCTACCCAACAAATTGGGTAAGCCCTGGTCAAGAGATCCGCTTAACAGCCTTAGGCTGCTAGCATTATTCGATTAGTCGTGATCGATAAATACGGATTCTTTATTCGTCAGCGCGACAAGGAGGTAGTAAAAAGAGGCGCGGTGCTTATTGCGGTTGGACATGCCCAGGCCATGGCAAGCTTGATCGAGCAGCTTGTCCAGCTCAGGGCCATCTTCTAGCCCCAATTTACCAATGAGAAAGTTCTTTTTGATGGTTTCCAATTCTTTTGGATCCGTACAGGCGACTTTGGAAGCGTCATTGTCGTGAATAGAGGGACCCAGGTGTTTGGCGATGGCGTGATAGAGGTCTTCATGGTAGTGAAACCCCATGCTATCCAAAGCATTTTTGAAAGGCCCTACAGCTTCTTCGAAACTTGGCATTTTTATAGTTTTTTGAGTGAGGTAAACAATACATATAGCGCTTGGGCTACGGCTAAAAAGCTTGGTGAATATATCACTTTTTTTAATCATCTCTGACCAAAGTTTTCCATTTTATTGGGGCGCTCAATTTTTTTTCAAAAATACGAACAACTTCGTATTTCTAATCGTTTTCCCCTATATTGACCATTCACAAGCGGCATTGTACGGCCATTTCTGCTAAATCACTCAAAACCATGCTACGCAACTATCTAAGAATCCCCCTTCGCAATTTTAGCCGTCAGCCTGGATATACCCTACTCAATATCCTTGGATTGACCATTGGCATCACTGCGACCCTATTGATCTTGCTTTACATCACCCATGAATTGCGTTTTGATCGCTATCACCAAAAGGCCGATCGCATCTATCGCATTTCTTCAGACATTAGGGAGCCAGATGATGCTTTTCGATGGGCCGTTACGCAGTTTCCATTGGCCATGCAGCTCAAAGCGGATTATCCAGAGGTAGAGGAATATGTGCGCTTTATTCCTAATGGGCGAACCCAGCTAGCCCATACAAAAGGGGATCAAGAACGCTCTTTTTTTGAGGAAAAGGTCTTTTTGGTCGACTCCACGGTTTGCGATGTATTTAGCTTTAATTTCTTGAAAGGCGATCCCCCGCAAGCATTGCGCGAGCCCAATTCTATTGCCCTTAGCCAAAGTGCAGCGGAACGGATTTTTGGCCAGGACAATGCCCTAGGAGAAACCCTGACCAGCAATAGTGGGCGAGCGTATCAGGTGACGGGGGTATATGAAGATATGCCTGAGCATTCTCACCTGATTGCCCATGCGATGATCTCCTCCAACTCTTTCCCTGAGTTTAGAAATCCCGATCCTAGAAGTTGGGGAGGTTTTGGTATTTATACTTATGTCTTGCTAAAGGAGGGAGCGGAGGCCAGTAGCTTTGCGGCCAAACTGCCAGAGGTGATTGAAAAGTTTGTCGCTGTCATCTTTGATGAG
>JBCBDH010000932.1:0-2184 GCA_038529855.1 Bacteroidota bacterium
GCCTAATGGATACGTAGTAGCTGGTTCCCACATTGCTTAAATCCGTCAGTACCGTTCCGTTCGTAATCGCAAAGTCGCCTATACTCAATCCACTAGGCCAACGAATACGGGCTTAGTAAGCATTGAACTCCCCGCGAATCGCGTAGCAGACACGGACGGCAATGGCACTCTCCCCTCCAATCTCCTGGAGATCAACTACCGCCCATTACCCAGCATCGAAATCTTAGACCCCGCAGAAGGCGCAGCACTAAACAGCTCCCAAGTCATCGTCTCCGTCCTCATCTCTGGCGACCTGGAAAGCTACGGCGCTGAACACCTCCTACTGACCCTGGATAATAATCCCCCCATCGCCATGGAAAACATCACCAGCAGCGCTCGAACCTATACCTTTGACAATGTAGCCGCTGGCGACCACACCCTCCTGGCCCAACTAACGGATGACCTGCTAGCTCCCCTCAGCCTCCCAGAGTCAGAAGACATCCTGGACTTTAGCATCACCCAAAACCTAATAGAAGAAGCCTGTACCAACATCAGTAATATCGCCCCCAATGGCACTGCCAGGCTATCTTCCTCCTACAATGGCGGCGGAGGCGAAGCCTCCCTGGCCATTGACGAAAACACCAGCGGCATCTGGTTTGCTGATTTCTCCATCGCCAGCACTGGCTGGGAAGTACAACCCTACTGGGAAATCAACCTTGGCGCCTCTTACAACATCGAAGAACTCAACATCTGGAACCGCACGGACTGCTGCACAGAAGGCCTAAGTGACTACTACATCCTAGTCTCTGAACAACCCTTCATCTCTGATCAACTCAGCGAGGTCCTCTCCCAAAGCGGCGTCATCAGCCTACAACAAACAGAAATCGCAGGCGCTCCCTCCTCCATCCCCATTGGCACCACCGCCCGCTACGTCAGAATCCAACATAACTCCATTGGATTCATGGCTCTGGCAGAAGTAGAAATCATGGGCTGCCCTGTCATAGACAATGGCAATCGAAACAACCAAAATGCCTACCTCCTCCCAGAAACAGCCACCAAGGGCATAGATGCCATCCTATACCCCAACCCTGTAGAGAACTACCTATTCGTAAAATACGAAGTAGCCAAAGCCAGCGAGATGCGCTATTTCATTGCTGATGCCCGTGGAACAATCCATCAAGAAAGCGTACAACAAGTAGCTCAGGGGAACGACATCTTATTAGAAGAGGTCTCTTCCTTACCACCTGGCTATTATGTATTTTATATGCAAGTGGATGGATTCAAGTATGTGGAATTGCCCTTTGTGAAGATTCGAGATTAGGGCTGCCCTATCGGAGTGACTCGCCGTCACTCCGACAGTTGCGGGAAGCCACTCCACAGTTGTATAAAGCTATTCTAACAGTTGCAGAAAGCTAGATTCCCCAAACCACACTCATTCCTCCCGCTCCAACAACACTTTAATTTTCCCACTATCAGGATGCCTAATTCCAGCCTCCTCCAAAGCAGCAATATCCTCCAAAAAAACACTTTGATAAGTACCCTCTCCATAGGGCTCATCTTTCAATCGTGTATAGATGGCTTTGGCCTCTTCAAATTGACCTTGATAAAGCAGTGCAAGAGCCCAATGGGTATGTATCCATTCTTGGGATTCATCAAGTGCTAAGCCTCTGACAGCAGCTTGTTCTGCCTCTTGGAACTGTTGAGTAAATAGATAAAACCAGGCTAGACTGCCGTATTCATTGGATAGGCGAGTGATTAAGCTTTGATTATCAGGTAGTTTTTGATAAAGACTATCTAGGATGAAAATAATTCGCTCCTGGCTCGCGACTATTAATGCGGGCTTGGTCTCTTTTTCTTGTGCTGCTTCTATGGGAGCAATGGCATTGATTTGTTGTTGGACTTGGAGTTCAGCCAGGGTGATTTGCTCGAAGTAATTTCTAAGCGATTGGGTAATATCTTTAAAATCTTGGATCAATGGAATAGAAGAAGGGAAAGTTTGTAATAGACTATCTGCTTGATTAATGAGCGCTATGCCTTCTTTTTGATATTTTAGATCAAGTAAAGCTTCCAATTGATTTTTTTTGAGATAGCTTAGGCTTAGTAAGGTGCGAGTCAGTTCTAATCTAAATCGCTGTGGCTTGGTTTTGGCCAATTGCTGATAAATCTGCAAGGACTCCTGATAAGGCCCAGATCGCTTATCAGGAG
>JBCBDH010000933.1:0-2182 GCA_038529855.1 Bacteroidota bacterium
CCGATAGAAAAAATCGTTTTAACATGGGGGTTTAAATCATTTTAAGGCTTATTTGGACAAGAGCTGCTGATTGGTGGAATGGATAAAGTCCAATAACTCTTCTACCCCTTCTCCCTTGGTAGAGGAAGTAATAAATTGTTGAGGCAACTCATTCCAATATTTGAGTAATTCTCCTTGAATCGTCTTTATATTTTGCTCTAGCTTATTTTGGCTCCTCAAGCGATCCGTTTTGGTATAGACAATGACAAAAGGAACAAATCGCTGACCCAGCCAATTGATAAACTCTACATCAATAGCTTGTGGAGGTAGATTAGCATCTATCAAGACTATTGCACAGCCCAATGTCGCCCTTTTTACAAAATACGTCTCTATCATCCGCTCCCAGTTCTGTCGCCTCTTTTTGGATACTTTAGCATATCCGTAGCCTGGTAAATCGACAATATACCAGCTCTCATCAATTTGAAAAAAATTCAGGGTCTGGGTTTTACCAGGACTTTTGGAAACCCGCGCCAAGTCCTTGCGCCCGCAGAGGCGATTGATGAGCGAGGACTTACCAACATTCGATCGGCCGATAAAGGCATATTCAGGCAAGCCGTCCTTTGGACATTGCGATTCTGCGGTATAGCTTCCTATGTAATTGGCGTACTTAATTCCCATTAAAATAAGGCTAATCTCTGATTTGCTGCAAAAATAAGGAAAAGATATGGTTTGCATAGGGCAATATTGATTAGAAAATAGCGCTTATACCAAGCGATATATGTTATCAAATCCTCAAGAGTGTAGCAGGGGGGTTAAAATCCTGTTAAGCCACTTCCCTTTCACAAGTACCGAAATCTTTCGGGCGTTTTTTCACAAAACCAAATCTACAAGACTATGAAAAAGTTACTTGTTGTTGTATGCTGCCTATTGAGTGTTTATACGATGAATGCTCAGTTTAAATTTGGGATACGTGGTGGATTGAGTACGACCAATGTAGACCCTGGCGATCTGCTTATCCGCAATTTCTCTGATGCCAATGATCTGAAAATATCAGTGGCAGAAGCGAATTATGGGCTTCATTTCGGTTTATTTACCCAAATTAAAATGGGGCGCTTTTTTATCCAACCAGAAGTGCTCTTCAACTCCAATAGTGTCGATTTTGCCATTGATGATTTTGGGACAGCAGGCCTCATTGACGACATTGCAAGAGAAAGTTATCAATATCTCGATATTCCTTTTATGATGGGTTTGAAATACGGGCCGCTACGCTTACAGGGCGGGCCAGTAGGTCACCTGTTTCTCAATAGCAAATCCGATTTGTTTGATCTGGAAGGCTATGACCAGCGTTTTGATGAAATGACCTATGGCTGGCAGGCAGGGATAGGTTTGGATATTGGAAAAGTCATTTTGGATTTCAAATACGAAGGTAATTTCAATAATTTTGGTGACCACATCGTCTTTGGCAATAATAGCTATCAATTTGACGATAGCCCAGGGCGCTTTATCGCTTCGCTGGGGATCGCCTTCTAATTGTAGGGAATTAGCTATCTTGTTTTTTGCCACCAATCTATCAATGGCAAAAAACAGGATAGCTTATGCAATTGGAACAATGGAAAAACCAAGGACACTACTTTCGCTACAAAGACCAATACCCAATCTTTTATCGTCGCGAAGGCCAGGGTCCTACCCTACTCCTTCTTCACGGACTACCAACCGCTTCCTGGGATTGGCATAAAATCTGGCCCCAACTCATCCAATATTTCGAAGTCGTCGCCCCAGACTTTATCGGTTTTGGCTATTCTGACAAACCTGCAGGCTATCCCTACAGCATCATGGATCAAAGCGATCTGATAGAAGCTTTAATGGCGCATTTGGAGCTTAGAGAGGCGCATGTATTTGCTCATGATTATGGCGATTCCGTATTCCAGGAATTATTAGCCCGCCATATGGATCGCTTGGTCAACAAGAGCCAAGGGCTGTATTTGCACGATGCTGTACTACTCAATGGCGGCCTTTTCCCAGAAACCCATCACGCCCTTCCCATTCAAAAACTCATGGTCAGTCCCATAGGCTTTTTATTCACCCCCTTTTTGAATAAAAATAAACTGCGCAAAAGCTTCCAGCGAATTTTTGGCCCCAAGACAAAAGCAACAGCAAAAGAAATCGACGAATTTTATTCCCTCATCGAATACAATAAAGGTCG
>JBCBDH010000934.1:0-2179 GCA_038529855.1 Bacteroidota bacterium
TAATATCCGATTTGGGCAGATGTTCCAGCATAAAATCCGTTGTCGCATCCGTTCTGTAGGCCAAATAATGGTCGAATAAAGGGGCTATCTCCTCTTCCAGAATATCCTTGCTCCAAGTAAGGGTCCGCAACTTTTTTGTAAAATCATCACTGGCCCCCAACTCCTGCTTCATGGCCTCATCAAAAACGGGGGCGATGATCAATAGGCGAGGATCGGAAATAGCGGGAGACTGCTGTCGCTGTTCTTCCAGAAGCCCTTGTAGCGATAATTGATAGCGAAAACGATAGCGATCAATGAGATAAGGAAGACTAGGAAAATCAGGAGAGCGGTCCCAGTCTGTAGGGATATGTGTCAGCAGTGCTTCAAACCCAATCAAGCCAATCCAGCGATCTGGGATGATGACCAGTTGATCGATTTGTTGGAGGTGAGGCGCTAGCGCTTGAAAGACCAATTGGTAAAGCGCCACTTGGTTTTGGGCCAGTCGCTCTCTGCGAAGCATGGCTTTGACATTACCTTGGTACTGAAGAATGGTTTGCTCCATTATAGCCACCTTGCCCAATTGAACGATGAGTTGGGTATCTCTGGTGAGAACAATCGCATAGCCATGGGGATTGGATTGTCCAATAAAATAGGTGATCCAGGCTTCTCTTTTAGGAATGTATTTTTTGAGCGTATCCAGCTGAATATCAGGTAATTCCCCTATGGTATTAGCAGCTAGTCTGATGTCACCCAAACGCGTTATCTCCTCTTTGAGACTATCGAGTTTTTGTTCCAGTGCATTCGAAATATCACTTTGCCCTTCTGTCTCTATGAGCTGTTGGTATTGGGTAAAGGTGCTAAAAAGGGCCTCTTCTGTCCGCTCCAATGCCAGATTGACCTTGGCCTGGCTTTGCTTTTCGAGGTATAGGCTCCTAATCAGTTGGATGTATTCAATAGCTAGTTGAATATTCTCATGGTTTGGATTAGACCAGGCCAGACGGATTACTTCTTCATAGCGAGGATAATCCCTGTCGATCAAATAAGCTTTAAGTTCTGGGCTTTTCCCGTAAGCATGGGTCAATACTTCATAGAAACGCGCGTAAAAATCCAGTTTCACTTGATCATTGGGCCAGGAGTAGTTGTCGAGTAGAGAATCGCAAAGAAAATAAGCAGAGGGCACCCTACCCGCTTGCACTAATAGGTCAATCCTTTTTTGGCTTAGCTCAAGGGCATCAATGGTCAGCATTTTTGCAAAACCTGGTGAGCCCAAGCCTCCCCAAAGCAGGAGCAATAAAGCGTATTTGGACAAAAAAGACATCGTGGCGCTATCTTCGTATCAGTTCAGAAAAGGCCGCCAGCCGCAAAATATTGGATTTGCCATTATTATTGTACAGTTCCATGTAATAGGTCTGCCCCTTTTTTACGCTAAATTCAATGCGTTTTACCTGATCGCCTTTGCCTTCTGCGATTACCTTACCAGCATCGCGAGCATCTATTGCACGTATGCCTATGTCCTGCCCCAACTGAAACTCCATAATGACATATTGATCCTCTTGAGGGATAAATTGCATGCGCTTTTGGGTTTCTTGGGCTTTGAACAGCAGTATTTCTGCGCCAGGAATGCGAACATCGCCAGTTTTAGGAGCTAGTTTGCCAATATTCATAGGTTCAATCTTACGGAGCTTGCGCTCGTAGCGCCTAAGCTTTCGTTTGATTTTTGGCCTTGTACGGGCGTATTTTTTAGCAAATTCAATGAGGGTATAAGGATTAAAGTAATCATAGGCCTCTCCGTCGCGTGAAAAACTCATGGAGCGGATATGATCGTTATCCAGCAATAACTTAATTGCTTTTAATAAGGGTTTGTATTCACCGTCATTTATGCCTAGTTTAGCATTTCTTTCAATTTCGGCTACAGTTTTAAAAAATTCACGATCATTTTGAGCGTTCATGGTTGTCGCAAGACCAACCAATAGAGTAAGGAGCAGTGTTAATTGTTTCATACAAGGCATCGTTTGTGTATAACTGAATGACTTTCAACTATACATATCCGTCACGGAAAATTGTGATGATTTAATAAAAAAGTAGAAACCCTTGGTTACCTCAGGCTCTTTAAGTCCCTTTATACAAGTAAGCCGACAAGACTTACCATGGAACAGCGAACTATTGGAAACACCAAGTATTCAATAACCCTAAATTAAAC
>JBCBDH010000935.1:0-2170 GCA_038529855.1 Bacteroidota bacterium
GGTTTTACGGCACAGTCTGTGGTGCTGTCGCCAGAGATGAAGGAGAAGGGATACTGGCGAGTTATTGATACGACAGCTTACCAAGCGATTGAGCAGGGCGTGGTTTTGCTAAAAGCCGCAAAGGATAGGGAGGAAATGGCCAGAAAGTTTTATCAGTTTCTCTTTTCTCCAAAGGCCAAGGACATTTTGACTACCTTTGGCTACACGACGGTAAATCGTACACAATGATCCAATGTAATGACTTAATGGCTTGCTAATGATTGATTGGGGGCCGCTCATATTGACTTTTAAGCTGGCGCTATTGACGACCTTTGTTCTCTTTCTCCTAGCCATTCCACTGGCCTATTGGTTGGCCTTTACCAAAAGTAGGATTAAACCTGTTGTGGAGACCTTGGTGAGTATGCCCCTGGTACTGCCGCCTACTGTACTTGGCTTTTACCTACTCCTTGCCTTTAGTCCCTCCAATGCTTTTGGAAACTGGCTGGATGAATGCTTGGGCATTAGTCTGGTCTTTTCATTTGAAGGTCTGGTCATTGCTTCTGTTATTTATAGCCTCCCTTTTATGGTGCAACCCATTCAATCTGGTTTGGCTAATCTTCCTAAGTCTTTGTCAGAAGCCGCCTATGTACTTGGAAAGTCCAAAATCACTACCCTATTTCGCGTGCTACTGCCCAATATAAAAGCCTCTCTGCTCAGCGGGATCGTGCTGGCTTTTGCGCATACGATTGGAGAATTTGGTGTCGTATTGATGATTGGAGGAAACATTCCAGACAAAACCAGAGTGGCTTCGATCGCCATTTACGACGAAGTAGAAGCCTTAAACTATGAGGCGGCCAATACCTATTCCCTCCTCCTATTTGCCACGACTTTTGTCATTTTGTTGACGGTGTACCTGATCAATGGCGGCTATCTAAAACGCTTATGAACATGATACAGGCCCATTTCCAAAAGTCACTAAGATCAGCACAGGGAAAGATGCAGCTAGATTTTGATCTGGAGATCAAGCAGGGGCAACTGCTGGGTTTGTACGGAAAATCTGGCGCAGGAAAGACTACGGTACTGCGGATATTAGCGGGATTGCTTCAAGCGGATAGTGGGCAGATAGTGGTTGAGGGACAGCCCTGGCTGGATGTAGAAAAGGGAATTTCTCTGCGGCCACAGCAGCGAAGTGTAGGTCTTGTCTTTCAGGATTATGCCCTTTTTCCCAATATGACGGTCAGGGAAAATCTAAATTTTGCCTTAGGGAAAGGACAAGACAGCAGACTCATTGAGGAGTTGATTGAGGTAAGCGAATTACAGGGTTTGCAAAAGCAAAAACCCGCTAAGCTATCTGGAGGACAAAAACAGCGGGTAGCCCTTGCCCGTGCCCTCGTCCAAATGCCCCCCTTGCTGCTTCTCGATGAACCCTTCTCCGCTGTCGATCAAGAAATGCGCATCAAACTGCAAGACTACCTCCTTCAGGTCCATCAAAAATATGCTTTGACCATCATCCTAATCAGCCATGACATTACGGAAATCATCAAAATGGCCGACCAAGTCGTAGAATTGGAAGAAGGGAAAATTATTCGAAAGGGCCCACCTCATCAAGTCTTTCTTCAAGAAAAGGAAAAACAAGAAAATACCTTTCACATCACAGGCACTATTATCGCCATAAAGCGAGAAAAACAAATCACCCTCCTCACCATCACCATCTATGACCAAATGATAAAAATCCCTACCAGTCATCTAGAGGGCGCTCCCTTCCGCATTGGTGATCGAGTACAAATTAATGCCAAAGCCCTCACGACTCTTTCCCAAAAAGGATCAAACCCATAAGCAAACAAGATCCCTTGTTTGCTGTTTACAATGCAAGCAAATTCAAGTATCTTGCTAAAAAGAGACGCTTTTAGGGTCTCTCTCTTATATCTGAGCACAATACAAAGCGTTTAGCCTACTAGACGCTTAATCGGACTGGAAATATTCAGTCCGATGCTTTTTTATCAAAATCATAAAGCGGTATGAAAAATATACTTCTCTACACCCTCCTCAGCCTGCTCGCCATCAGCTGCGCCTCTGACGATGAAAGCAGCGAAATGCAAGAACCCGTCATGGAAGTAGAAAAAGATGGCATGCCTTTTACCATCACTGCTTTTAATAATACCCTGGTCGAAGAAGTTGTAGATAATGAAAG
>JBCBDH010000936.1:0-2146 GCA_038529855.1 Bacteroidota bacterium
ACACCCAGGGAATACGCGATTCGAACATTTGAGGACCCTGAGTGTGCCTCAAAACTAAAATTATGCTGAGGCGCAATCGAACTGGTGTCTACGATCCAGGATAAAAGCTCCCGCAAGTTTTCTGGGCTAAAGAAAGTAGGCGTGCCACCACCCAAATGCAGTTCTTCCAAAAGGGGTTGTCCTTTCATTGCTGTGCGGTAGATGGCCCATTCATGGAGCAGGGCATCCATATAGGGTTTTTCTACGCTGTGGCGCTTAGTAATGCGTTTGTTACAGGCGCAATAGGTGCAGAGCTGTTCGCAAAAAGGCATGTGAATATACAGGCTCATGGCTCGATTTTGATCAAACTGACGTTTGACTTCCGTCAACCATCGGTCAGCCTGGGGCGCCTCTTTCTGCCAGTAAGGTAAAGTAGGATAGCTGGTGTAGCGCGGTGTTGGTAAATCGTATTTTTTCAATAAGGCGGTCATGGATAGATCGGCTTTGATAGATGAGTAAAAGAGTCTTGTTAAGGAAATTAGCGGCGTTCTACCAACTGGTCTTTAAAACGAACCAACTGCGTCCGTAACTTTTCGCTGGCTGCAGCAATGGCTTTTTCAAAGCTATCTGCCTCTGCAATGGCGAACATATCAGGGCCAGGAACAAATAGGGTCATTTCCACTTGTTTGTTTTTAACCGCTTCCCCTTCTTCTTTTAGGTGAACATTGGCATGTACGATGCGACCATAAAAGGTCTCCAGTTTATCTAACTTCTTTTGGATGAGGTAGGCGTATTTGTCTTTCAAAAGACCCGCTCCATTAATATTAACTTTCATATCGTCGTAATAATTTGTTTTGTTGATCCAAAGCTAAGGGGGATGGCCTCCAAAATAAATGACCAAACTCAAATGGCCTGTTGATTTTGGTCAATGGGTCTTTATGGATGATTCCCCAATTTGGTCAAATGAAAAGTACTTCAACCATTCAAGTAAAAACCAGCTGTCACCACTGTGGAGATGATTGCCAGCAAGAGGTCTGGAAGAAAGACAAGGTATTTTGTTGTGAAGCTTGTAGCATGGTGTATGAACTTTTACAGGAACACGATCTAGGGCATTTCTATGCGCTAAAAGAAGCGAATGGAAAAGCTTCGACAAGGATGGCTCCAAATGCCTATGCCTATTTGGACCATGAAGAGATTGCAGAACAACTGCTTGATTTTCAGGATGAGCAAATGGCCAAATTGCGATTTCATCTGCCCGACATTCATTGCGCAGCTTGTATTTGGCTCTTGGAAAAGCTGTACAAATTTGACGAAGGCATTCTGCAATCCAGGGTTCACTTTTTGCGCAAAGAGATTCGACTGAGTTTTCAGCCCTCAAAAACCAGTATTCGGAAAATAGCAGAGCTGCTGGCTCGCCTTGGTTATCCTCCCAAGCTAAAACTAGATGATCTAGAGGCCAGCCAACCCAAAGCGACTAGCCAGGGGCTGCAATTACAGCTAGGGATCGCGGGTTTTGTTTTTGGTAACATTATGCTCTTGAGCTTTCCAGAATACCTGGGCCTAGATAGCCTGAGCGAATCTAACTTTCAGCACTTTTTTGGCTATGTCAACTTACTACTAGCTATCCCCTTAGTGGCTTACAGTGGGATTGACTATCTAAAATCGGCCTGGTTTGCTCTGAGACAAAAGAACCTTAATATCGATGTACCTATATCGCTGGGGATCATGACCCTGCTACTTAGAAGTGGCTATGACATTATTAGCCACAGTGGTCCAGGCTATCTGGATGTACTTGCAGGTTTGATCTTCTTCCTACTCATTGGCAAGTGGTTCCAGCAAAAAACGTACTACCATTTGTCCTTTGAAAGGGATTTTAAAGCGTACTTTCCCATCTCTGCAAGCCTCCCTGACGGTCGCCAGTTACCAGTCAATGCCCTGACAGCTGGCGACCGTATTCTCATCCGCCACGGTGAGTTGATTCCAGCGGATAGCTTACTCAAAAAAGGAAAAGCCCAAATTGACTATAGTTTTGTCACGGGAGAAGCCATTCCCCTTGGTAAAGCCATTGGAGACAAATTATATGCTGGTGGTCGACAGATGGGGGCGGCTATAGAAGTAGAAGTATTGCGTAAAGTATCCCAAAGTTATCTGACCCAGCTTTGGAACG
>JBCBDH010000937.1:0-2144 GCA_038529855.1 Bacteroidota bacterium
TTTTGGTCGGGAAAGGCCCATCGCCAGTGGGTAGCGAGGTCAGGGTCTTCAAAAGAATCGTTGAGTGGGAGAGGGGCATAGGTCGTAGGAGAAGAGAAAAGGGTGACTTCATCGATCCAAAGTCCATCTTCTGCGCCATAGGTGTTAAAGTCGCCACTGCCTCCTTGCTGAAAGCGAATGATAAATTGATCGTTTAGCTGAAGGCCAGATGATGCAGCAAGGCGGTGAATGGGGAAGGGAGGAAACTGTCCATAGCTATTGGTCCAATTGGCGGCATCAAAATTAAAAACCTTGGTAAAGCTTTGGCCATTATTGTCGCTAAAATAGAGCCCATCTTCAGGATGGCTATCTTCATAAAAATCAGCGATCCAAAAGCTAAGGTAAACGGCTGTATGATTGCTGAGGTCAAAATGGAGGTCCAGGCTATTGACCACATAGTCATTATCATCTGTCTTACCTAATAACACAGCAAATTGGCCAGCAGCGGCAATTGGGACATTACCAATACTGTCTTCTACCGCTACCCAGGCATTCGCTGCTCCAGGTCGGGCGGTCCAAAACTGAGGATTTAGGGTGCCAGATTCAAAACCATCGTAGAAAAGGGTATCTTTATAAGTAGTGCTCATTTCTTCCAATGCGGACATTGGTGGGGCTAAAAAGGAAGAAAATAGGGAAAAGAGCTGACTAAAAGTGAAGGCGTAAAGGCTTAGGGGTAGTAGCTTCATGTAGAGGGAATTAGGTGAAAGTGGCAAAAAAGGAATTTAAAATACTGATTTAGATAGCAGCATTCAAAGTAAAAAGCAAAGCAATGCAGGCATTGCTTTGCAAAAGTTCGGTTTAATAATAGATATGGGTTATTGAAATTTAAGTCTAAATTGAGGGGGTGCTTTAAAACAGAGAGGACAACCGACTACCCCTTTAGTAAATTCAAGTGTAAAGCAGCAGCCAGTTAGCCTCTCACGCGTGTAATGTCTTTCTGTCAAAGAGTTAAAATACTCCTCAGACAAACAATCCTTAAAAAAGTAGTTTGTGCATTTGTTTGGTCATTCAAATTCGACTTTGAGCGTGTTATTGAGCAGTTCTCATTTCCGCGAGATGATCTTCCAAACAAGAGTAGTTCTCGCTTCGATGAGATGGTTCTCCAAACAGGAGCAGTTCACTATCTTTTGAACCATTCTCAAATACAAAGTAAAATTGGAAGTTTTTTGGAAGGAATCCAATATAACAATAGTTAGATTGGGATGGAAAAGTGGGGGATTTTATATATAAAATTTAGTAGTAAATATCTTACCTTTTTTGTAAGTAACTGATAATCAGTTTTAATTTTTTTCTTATCTTAGTCTATATATATTTATTAAAACTGTAATTATTGCTATGGATAAGAATGAAGTTATCGGTTGGCTTCGACAATTGAGTGATGAGCAATTGGAAGATTGTCGGGTATTTATTACCCTTCCCAGCCTAAAGCTAGCTAAGGATGCCCAGCGGCTATTTACCCATTATTACCAACGCAAAAAAGAGGGGAAGGCGGATGTAATGGATCGTTATGAGGTTCACGATGCCCTTTTTCCCAATAAGCCTTTCAAGAACAGTCGGCTGTCCCAATCCGCTAGTTTACTAAAGAAAGCCGTGTTGAAGTACATGGCTTTTGCCGAGCTGGATATGGATGAGATCAAGCAGCAACAATTACAAGCTCAATTTTTTAAGCGCCATCACTGGGCGAAGGACTTTTCCAAACACCATTACAAGCTATTGGCACATTTAAACCGATCCAAATATAAGGATTTTAATTATCATTGGCATTGCTGGCAGTCTTATGACGAGTTGATTAATTATCAATTGGCTGATATTCAAGAGGGGAAGTCAGCTGCTTTTAATCAATTACTCAAACACGCTGATGCCTGTAGTGTAATCAGTAAACTTCGATATGGCTGTGAGCGACTTTCTATACGGTACATGATCAAGGTGGAGGACGAGGAGACCAGCGAATTGAAGGATTTCATCAAAAAAGTCAGGGCTGATGAGCAGTGGAAAGACGAAATTAGTATTAAGATGCTACTATTACTCACCCAACTGCATCGCATGAATTCGAGTATTAAGGATTTTTATACTGCAAAGGATTTCATAGAGGAAAGGAGGTACGA
>JBCBDH010000938.1:0-2144 GCA_038529855.1 Bacteroidota bacterium
GTGTTAATACAATATTCTCGATAACAATCCAGCTCCATCCCAGAGGCTTTTTCCATGACCCGTATAAAGTCATTGGAATTGGGGTGTTTGTATTTCCAGGTTTCAAAATAATCCAGCAAACCTTGATTAAAGGCTTTTTTACCAATAACATATTCTAATTGATGGAGAAAGATCGCCCCCTTTACATAGGACCCTACCCCATAACCACTATTGGTAATAAAATGATCGGAGTGGGTCGTAAGGGCTTCCTCATTGCCGCTGCTGACAAAATTGCCATAGCCAATATAGCTGCCAATATGTGGATTGGGCACTGCACTAGACCCTGGGATCAATCCTTTGCCCTTGAGTTCATTCATCACCACATTGGTCGCATAACTGGTAAATCCTTCATCCATCCAGGCATAAAGGCTTTCATTGGTTCCCAAGATCATTTGGTACCAACTGTGGACCAATTCATGGACAGAAACCCCCACGAGACTACCAAAACTCCGCTCTCCAGTAATCAATGTCGCCATGGGATATTCCATACCACCGTCTCCACCCTGGATAAAGGAATAAACAGGATAAGGATATTCGCCATAATGCTTATTGATAATGCTAAAGGCTTCATCCATGACTTCAGGAAGGCGTGCCCAATTATCCTCAGTTCTTTGATTTTTTTGGTAGAGGAAAAGCATCAAAGGGCCATTTTTTGCCCGTCTTTTGATAATGCTGTAATCTCTATCTGCAGCCCAGACAAAGTCGTGGACTTTTTCTGCTTTAAAATGCCAAGTCAAGCGATCACCAGCAGGTGTTTTAAGCTGTACGCCTTTTTGCTCATAGCCATGTCCTATCTCCTGTGGATTTTGGAGGACGCCAGTTGCACCAATAACATAATCCTTAGGCATATTGATGGTCACGTCAAAATCGCCCCATATGCCATAAAACTCGCGGCCAATATAGGGATTGGCATGCCAGCCCTGGTAGTCGTATTCACACATTTTGGGATACCACTGCGCCATAGAGTAGTCGATACCTTCCTTATTACTTCGGCCAGAGCGACGGATCTGAACGGGAATTTGGGCTTCAAACACCATTTCAAATTCCGATTTACTGTTGGGTGCGATGGGCTTGTCTAGCTTTACCTCCAGGATCGTTCCCACGACTTCGTACTTCACCTCTTTTCCATTGTGCTTTAAAGACTTGATCTTTTGGTAGCCTATTTCGTGTTCTTTGAGGCGATTGATGCGACCGCCAATGCGTGGGTCTGGGTCAGGGATGTTGCGGGAGCGCATATCCATCATGCTTTCTGGCTGAAAGGCATTAAAATAGAGGTGATAGAAAACGCTGGACAGCTCGTCTGGGGAATTATTGGTGTAAACTAACTTTTGAAAACCTTTGAAGCGATGTTTAGTCACATCCAGATCAATTTGCATCGTGTATTCAACGCCTTGTTGCCAACGGTCGGGTTGAGCGGAAAGCCAGGCGGTGTAGAGAGAAAAGACTATGATCAGTCCTGTTAAGATTCGTCTGTTCATCAAACGCTAAATTTTACAGGGCATCGCCCACAAACCTCAATTTGACTACTTCGTCGTCGAAGGGTTTGTATTCAGAATAATTAATTTTAATCAGAAAACATCTAAATATCAGCTTTCTGTATGCTCAATTTCAATCTCGGCGGCAGGGGGTGTAAAATCGCTCGTTGCTGTAGTTCGATATAAAAGGGTCCAGTCTTGCCAGTGATAGTACCTGCTGCAAATAAAGATAAATAATGCAGCAAGCACAAAAAATACAGGCAATATCAGTTCTACGCTTACTTCCAATGCCTTAAACAAAGCGGGAGTTTGCAAGGCGGAACCATCAAATGTTACGATTGCCGCGCCAAAAATGTTGGTCGCAGCTATTTAATGCAGGGACTTGGTAATGGATTTGGGAATAGATGGATGCCTTTATTGATAACTTCTGCTCTCTTTGGGGCTATGCATCTGCTCAATCCAGAGATCAAAGCCTTTGGTTTGGGCTTGATGATGACCTATTACATCACTTTTGGCCTGTTCCTTGGTATAATTAGCTTGATGGACAATTCCCTGGACTTGGCCTTAGGTATACATGCTGCGACCAACATTTTTGGCGCGGCAATCGTAACATTTGATGGTTCCGCCTTG
>JBCBDH010000939.1:0-2141 GCA_038529855.1 Bacteroidota bacterium
TTGCCATGATGATCGTATTGATCCCATGGTGTGACAAATTGCGCAGTGCTGTCTGTGGCTCTTGGATAAAAAGACCACTGTTGGACGAGTTTACTTTCAGGGTCGATAAAAACGCGGTATTTATTTTCTGGGGTTACCCCAACCTCATTAAACTGCAATTCGACAACTTCAGAAGCCGCTCCCGTTTGTGTGGTATCTTTGCCAACATAACGGAGGCTCACTCCAGAGTCTTTGAGTTTGAAAGGCATGACCAGCCAATAGGAATCATTGACCCAAATTTCATAGCCTACATTGACCAAATTCGCCAGTGAGTCCGCTTGTAAAATGGCATTTCCCCCTTTTTGGACCTTCCCAGTTTTTTTATGGATATTCAATAAAACGGTCAGGCTATCCCCTGGGGATTCCACTCGAACATTGCCTGTCCAACGATCCCAATAGAGCTGTCGACGACCAAAAAAATTCCAAGAAAGATAGCGGGTTTGGTCCCAATTCTGGCGTCCGCCCATGGCTTTCATTACCTCGTCAGCTAGTTGGATGGCTTGCGGATCGGATTTATCCGCTAAAAAACCGGGTGCAGACGGATTTTCTTCTGTCACAGATTCGGGAGGTGTACCATTGGTACAAGCGAGTAAGGAAGTCAAAAATAATAGGCAAAGAACAAGGTAATTTCCTGGTGTAGAAGCAGTCATAAAGCGCAATTATTGGCGGTTGATTAAATGGATTATTCTTCTTCGATCCACAACTCCACGCGGCGATTTTGGCGGCGCCCTTCAGCGGTGTCATTATCGGCAATGGGCTGGCGAGCGCCTCTGGAGCGAGCGGTGACTTCAGGGGTTCTAAAGCTATACTCATCACGGAGTACCCTGCGTACCTTATTGGCCATCAGATTCGCCATTCGCTCATTGGCCGCGGGGCTGCCCAGCTCATCAGAATGCCCCAAGACGACGACCCTAGCGCCAGGCTTATTGCGGATATAGAGGAGCCAATTGCGAAACAGATCTTCAGTAGCCCCATCTGGTAGGTATTCAAAATCTCTGTCCTCATAATTGATGATCAGTTTTTGATCAATAGGATCAAGGGCTGGTTCCTCTTTTGGGCTACCATTGCTGTCCTCCTCTGCGGGAACATCCACAAAGTTAAATTGGACCCCATCATATAATTTTTTATTTAAAAAAGACAGATTATCAACCGATCTGCTATCAATACTGATGCGATCAGCATCCGCTCCGCTATCCACCAACACGGCCTTGACCTTGGTGGCGCGAGCCATTCCCAAATCATTGTACTCCGTATCATTGCGCTCGGCTTTAGTATACAATCCAGACAGCACCAATTGCCGATCTGTATTTTCAGACAGGTAAACCGCTGTGCTTTTTAAGGCCCTTTTCATATCCTCCTGAAAGGCCAGTTCTGCGTCAGAGTGACCAAAGGAAAAAGCTTCCACTGCAGTGGTTTTAAAAGCGCCATCACTTAGGCTAAAGCCTTTGGGTATAGTGGTATTGACCCCACAAAAAGTATTGGATAACCACCAGGTTCCACCAAACAGCCAAACAACAGATAGCAAGGCCAATAGGGGTGTTATTGCATTGTTCATGATTTCCGATTTTGCTGATCAAATTGCCCTTCGCCACTTCGCAAAGAAAAAGTAATTATCATTCAAATCTGAATAACTATTTGAGGTAGGCCACTAAAAATAAGGATAGTATTTTCCACTACAAAAGAAAATGAGCGCAAATTGTATTTAATGATGATAATTCATTATCTTAACCGTCACATTTGACTCCAACCGTTGAAAGCAATCTAATCTATTTGACAGCCTTTAAGCTTGCCCAAAGTCAAATGTTCTTCGACATCAATACCAAAACTAGAGAAGACAAAAAAAACAAACAATACTATGTTGTTGACATCCCTCATACTGGCTACTTTTACCAGCTGTACACTTCCACTATTTTTGGGTATGCTGGGCGCCTGGTTGTTGGGTATGCTCACCTGGCACGCTTGGTCAAGACAACGATACGATCAAAAAATCAAAAGCAAAGACCAACAACTGACGGCCTTACAAACCGACCTGAATCGCAGTCTACAAAGCAATGCCAATGTCTCCGCTGATTATAGTAATCTAAAATCAAATTTTGCTCAAC
>JBCBDH010000940.1:0-2134 GCA_038529855.1 Bacteroidota bacterium
AATATATCATGAACCCCTACGATGAATGGTATGCCTTAGTCAGAGCGATTGAACTCAAAGAATCACTCGGCGGTAATGTTACCCTTATCAACGTTGGTCCAGCTTCTAATGATGCTGTGATTCGCAAGGGCTTGGCTATTGGCGGCGATAGTGCCATCCGCGTCAATGCCGATCCTAAAAGTGCTCTTTTTGTTGCTAAGAATATTGCCGAACAGGCCAAGGCAGAAGCTTATGATCTGATTTATTTTGGTAAAGAAACCATCGATTATAATGGTGCGGAAGTAGGTGCTATGGTGGCAGAACTACTTGACCTTCCCTACGTCTCCTTCGCTACTAAGCTCGAAGTAGATGGCAATAAAGCGACGGTTACCCGCGAAATCGAAGGGGGCTCAGAGGTCGTTGAATTAGAAACGCCATTTGTGCTCAGTTGTGCCAAGGGAATGGCCGAACAGCGCATCCCCAATATGCGGGGTATTATGATGGCCAAGCGCAAACCCCTCAAGGTGGTTGAACCTGTAGAAAGCAATGACTTGGCTACTGTTGTTCACTACGAACTACCCTCTGCCAAATCTGCGGTCAAGATGGTTGACCCCGAAAATATGGACGAATTGGTACGTTTGCTTCACGAAGAGGCCAAGGTACTGTAATTTCATTAGATCAAAATCAATCCAAATAAAATGGTTTTAGTTTTTGCAGAACATCAAAAAGGAATATTTAAAAAGGCAGCCTTCGAGGCCGTTACCTATGGTCGTAAAGTAGCTGATGTCATGGGAACGGACTGTGCTGCACTAGTACTGGGAGAAGCGACAGATGCAGGAGGTTTAGGGACTTACGGTGCTAGTAAAGTTTATCATATCAATGATGCCAACTTGGGGCATTTTGACAATCAGGTATATGCCGCTTGTATTGCTGATGCGGCTAAGCATCTGGGAGCAAGCGTCGTCATTATGAGTCATAGCTCTACCGGCAAATCTTTGCTTGGTCGCTTGGCTGTTCGTTTGGACGCAGGGTCCGTCGCTGGAGTCAACAGCATTCCCACAGTAGATGGTGGATTTAAGGTGAGGAAGAATGTATTCTCAGGGAAGGCCGTTGCAGAATACGCCCTAAATTCGGAAGTTAAAGTTTTGTCGGTTATGGGGAATTCTCTTCAGCCAGAGGCTAGTGGAGCGACTGTGGAAGTGGAAGCTTTGGATATTGCGGTGAGCGCATCGCGCACGACTGTAAAAGAGGTAGCCACAATCGAAGGAACCGTTCCACTACCAGAAGCAGAACTTGTCGTTTCTGCGGGTAGAGGTCTGAAAGGTCCCGAGAATTGGAGTATTATCGAGGATTTAGCCACTACAGTTGGGGCTACTACGGCTTGCTCTCGTCCAGTCGCGGATTCGGGCTGGCGCCCTCACCACGAGCACGTGGGTCAAACAGGAGTCGCCATTCGTCCTAATCTGTACATCGCCATTGGAATTTCTGGGGCGATCCAGCACCTGGCTGGGGTCAATAGCTCTAAGGTCATCGTCGTTATTAACAAAGATCCTGAGGCGCCTTTCTTTAAGGCGGCTGATTATGGGGTAGTTGGCGATTTATTTGATGTCGTACCTCGTCTGAATGAGGCGGTTGCTAAATTCAAGGCGGCCAATAATTAAGAATATTTATTATTTATCCCATAGTGTCGGAATGGGCTTGACTCATTCCGACCTTTTCTTTTCTAGAAGCCAGTGTAGGTAGGAAATATATTGTAAAAAGTATATATGACCGATAGGCTTCATTTTTCGATGGATTATGCTTACTTTTGCTCGCCAAAATTGAAGGCAGTTGAGATTTCGGGATTTATATTGTAAATTGTTGAAATACATTCTATGAGACTAATCCCACTTGCATAACGTTCTTAACCTAATGTATTAATCATTTCTGAATCGGTTGCTGGCATAGAAATTGGTACTTGTAGATATTAAAACGCTTTGTTATTTTACTAATCACCACTGGTTCAGACATTCGGGCACATGAACATGAAGAAAATTTAATTAGATATCGTCGCATTATCCCATAGTGTTACTCAATCTAATAACAATAGGAAGTCTACGGGAGCCATCTTGCTCTCCGAGAACAACTGCATAGTTATGAGATTGAGTAACACTAT
>JBCBDH010000941.1:0-2134 GCA_038529855.1 Bacteroidota bacterium
ATTTTATTAACCCAATAAACGCCCTTAAAAATGCACAAAAAATCTTGAGAAATCAATTAAATTGTATTTGAAGCGAGCCAAGACTAGATGTACTTTTGTAATTGTAAAGAAGAGTCAAAACCATTTTACTTAGTTAAATACCGAAAAATAGCATATACCCATGAGGTTTTATTTGATCGCCCTTCTTCTTCTGACCCTCTTTAATCCAGCCAGCGCTCAGGTCTGGCCTGGAGATGTAAATGCTAATGGTATTGTCAATAATGTGGATTTGCTTTATTTGGGTTATGCCTATGGTACTATCGGCCCACGTCGCGATTCTGTCACCATAGAATGGGAGCCACAGGAGGTGATTTTGGATTGGGAAGAAGAATTTCCAGGTGGCGCCATCAATTATTCTCATGCCGACTGTAATGGAGATGGCTTGATTGCCATCGGTGATATCCTCGCCATCGCCAGCAACTACCGCGACCAAAATGCAACCCTCGACCCAGAAGATTTTTCTGTTGGCCAAGCGGATATCGACCCTATGCTGGCTGTACAAGATCAACAGTTTAACCAACCCATACTGGAAGGGACAACCATCTCTGTCCCTATTTCTTTAGGAGATGCCGATCATGTGATCAATGATTTTAATGGTTTGGCCTTTAGTGTGGAATATGACCCCGCAGCAATTGACCCCTCTAGCATACACCTCTTTTTTGGCAATTCCTGGATCAATGATACTGGGAACAGTCTCTTGCAGATTCAACAAAACCATGTCGCCGAAGGGCGCCTCGATGTAGCCATTTCGCGCTATGGGAAGGATGCCGTTACGGGCAATGGCTTTATTGGCGACATGTACTTCATTATCGTAGATGATGTGATTGACCTACTGCCTGCTGATAGCATGTACACTTATCTGACTTTGACTGATATTGTCATGCTGGACTCCAGCTTGCAGGATGTTCCCCTGGCTAATGATACCTTGGAAATCAAGGTCGTCTCCCCAGCTTATTTTGTGGTGAGTACCAAAATTATCGATGATCCTTCTGTACAAATCTATCCAAACCCCGCCAAGGATGTCTTACACATCCAGGCACCCCAAACAACCATTCAAGAAGCTCGACTTAGTAATTCAACTGGCCAGATTGTCTGGTCGCGCACCCTGCAAAGTCGAGGTACTTGGACCGTGGATACCTCTCCAATGCCCAGCGGCTTTTATCTCTTGCGGCTCGATACGCCCGAGGGGATACTGCTGCGAAAGCTAATGGTTTTATCCAAGGATATCAATAATTAGAAGCGCTGGACCACAAAAGCCAAACCAGGTTTCCCTGATCTGGCTTTGACCTTCGTTTCGACAACAAAGGTTTACATAATTCATCGAATATTAAAAGTATTAAGAACTCATGAAAAAGTCAATTTTTTACACACTATTGATGCTCTGTTGTTGCTGGTGGATGCCACAAGCACAAGCACAGTTTGGCAATTTTAACATCAGTGGTCAGGTGACCTTCGCCGAAGAGGAAATACCCGTTCCTGAATATCCTGTCCACCTTATTATTCCTGCTTTGGACATCCAAGAAACAACTATGACCGATGATGCGGGTAATTACAGTCTGGATGTGGAAATAGACCCCGTATTCCTGGCAGATGTTGAAGTTTATGTCATTGATTTTTGTATTGGTGATGTCATTACCGTCCAAACGACCAATGAATCTGACTCAACCATTATTGATTTCAATGTTTGCTCCATCATCAATCCTCCTCATACAGGGCCTACCTGTGATGCCTTTTTCCAGGCAGACATCATCGATCCAGCAGCACTTACGGTTCAGTTTATCGACCTTTCCTTTAGCTCTTTGCCCATCAATACCTGGGCCTGGGATTTTGGAGATGGCAATAGTAGTGTAGAGTCTAGTCCTCTTCATACCTATGCAGAAATAGGAGAATATGAGGTAAGTTTGACTATTGAAAGTGATTCTTGTGCTTCAACAGTTACACATATTGTAGCAGTAGATACTATAATAGGTGGGGGTTGTAATTGCGAAGCGATCTTCGATCCTGTGTGTGTTGACCTTTTTGGTATTCCCATTCAGTTTCCCAATGAGTGTGAAGCCCTCTGCGCAGGTGCAGATCCCTCTTTCTTTGTAGATTG
>JBCBDH010000942.1:0-2130 GCA_038529855.1 Bacteroidota bacterium
CTATTTATTGAACAAGCACTGGATCAATGAATAGATTGCTGGGGAGCTCCTGCAAGGCGACCTGGGCTTCTTCCAAATAGCGAATCATCAATTCCAAGCGCGATGCCGTGCGTTCTTCTTCCGCATCTGAAGCATGGGCGATGAGAGCGGAAAGCGTACTGGCATAATTGATTTTGGTGTAGGCGCAGTTTTCTATTTGTCCGGAAAATAGATGACCGATTTGTTGAGCGGCTGCGCAGAGTTCGAGGATTTGCTCTTGGACGATGGCCAGTGAATCAAACTGCTCGCTTTCTTGGAGTTGTTCAGCCTTTCGCGAGAGCTCTACTTCGCAGTCCATATAGCAGGCGGTGAGCTCTTGGGCATTGGCCTCAGTGGGATAGCCGCGGTAGTTTCTTTGGGCGCTTTGAAGTCTTTGGGCCGTGCGAGATAACTGGCGCCATTGGTGAATGCTGTCTGTAAAATTAAAGTTTACCTTTTCCTGGGCTGGAAATAAGTGATCTTTGGAATAGCGGTCCTGGTTAAATTGAGAGAAGGAGATGGGCGCATCGACCAATTGCCACATGGGGTCGGAAGGAAAGTGTTGGAGCAAGAATAAGTCAGGAGGACTTAGGAAATAACGGTCGCCATATTGTTGAGTAAAGCGATTTTGGCCACCTAGCAAATTGCTGTACCAGGTGACATCCAATAAATACCATTTTCCTTCTAAGCGAACAGCATTCCAGGCATGGTTGGGATGATCTAATTCGATTGGTAAGCCCAATTGTTCTTTGCTATAGCCTGAAACCACCTCGCAGATAATCCCTGCCTCCTGGCAAAGTCGCTGATACAACTGCGCATAACCAAAGCAAACCGCTTTTCTACGACGAAGAATATCACTGATATTTTTATTCAAGCGTTGGTTCCCTTTGCGATAAGCCTGCTGATCAAAGCTCAGAAAATGCGCAACCCACACAAATAAACTTCTTGCGGTCTCCAATTCATTGTAACTTTCCTGTTTTAAATAGTCAACTAATTGGGGAAGGTCTTGCGTCAGGTCCTTGTTTGCTCCTCGCGCATGTGCATCTATTAAGGTGTAGTTGATTAGAGTATCCTGGGCAAGTAGCGGACTACCACACCATATAACTGCTATCAAAAATAGAAGCGATGGAAGGGGAAGGGACATAGGCTTTACTGATAATTCAATCGTACATCATCAAAATAGGCCGTCCCCGTGGTATTGGGCAACATGATCAAATAGACCGTAATACTTTGCGTATCCTCAAATAAATCGCTATTTAAACTCACTGCAAAGTTCTGCCAGTCAAAAGTTCCATTAATAGTCTGCTGAATACCTTGAGTACTGAAAAATTGTTCTGCCATGCCATCTGGTAAAGGAGTATTATCTGTTCGAATGGCTAGTGACAAACCTTCCCCTACAATATCTTCTGCCTTGATGAGTACGGCCAAATCGAGTTTTCTTCCAGGGATAACATTTTCTGTAATGGTCTGGGCCCAAAAGCCAAAATCAACTGAACCTGCTTGGGTGCTACTCAGCTTAATGGAGCGCTCGCCGCTGGCGGCTTCTTCATCCGTCCACTCTATGCTGTAGTTCATTGGGCTGTTCCACCAGCCAGACGGAAGAAAGCCACTTCCCTCTTCCAAATTACTATTGGCTAGGATGGACAAAAGAGCAGGGCTGGCATCGTCATCATTACCACAAGCCGTAATCAAAATGGGGAGTAAACAAAGAAGGTAGAGGAGGTTTTTCATAGAGCATACTTATTTTTTGTGAGATTCACTAAAATTAAGCTTAATTGGGCAGCCCTAGTTTCTTTTAACAGATATTTAAGATTTTTTCCTCATGCTATCCTTTATTCCATCCTCCCAGCATATTTTCTGATCGCCGCATCAATTTTTTCCATGCGATTCTCTGGACTGGGATGGGTGCTAAAAAACTCTGACTGCCTATTGCCCCCTGAAGCTTCCGCCAAAATCTTCATCACCCCCTTTAAAGCATGAGGGTCATAACCCGCCGAAATCATAAAGCGAACACCCAATTCGTCTGATTCCAATTCCTGATCCCGACCGTATTTCATATTCACCAAATTGCCAATCATCTGGGCGGCCTGCGCTGTGCTGTAATCCCCAGAG
>JBCBDH010000943.1:0-2124 GCA_038529855.1 Bacteroidota bacterium
TTCATTACTGGGGCTGGTCAGGCTCAATACCAAAACATCCTCCACGCCGCTACAGCCCCAGTAATGAAGACTTGAGTTTTGCGGTTCGGGTTGGGGGAACGGCGACACAGGGTCTCGATTATCTACTAGAAATTCCAGATACCATTACCTTTGGACCAGGAGAGACCAGCATTAGCTTTCCTATTATCCCCCTTGAGGATTTGATTGATGAAGTTTCAGAAACCATTGAGATCAGTCTTTTCAATGATTTTGGTTGCGGAGAGGTCGTTTATGAAACCTTGGTGCTAGAAATCAGAGATGAGGCCCAAGTGGAAATTTTAGCGGGAATCGACACTGCTTTTGTCTGTCTGGATAGTTGTGTCTTTTTGAATGTCGAAGGAGCGGTAGACTATTTGTGGACGCCAAGCAGCCTTGTAGATTCTCCCACGGTCTCCATGCCTTTGGCTTGCCCAGATATGAGTGGATGGATCAATGTGTCTGGGACGGTAGGCGCCTGTATGGCAGAGGACTCTGTGTACTTACAAAGGATCAATCCAAGCCTATCTGTTATTAGCGATGCAGAAACGCTCTGCGAGGGCGAACAAGTGCAGTTAAATGCGATTAATAATGTTAATGGGCAGGGATTGAGTTGGTCGCCTGCTGCCACACTGGACGATGCAGAAAGCGAAAATCCCATTGGCCAGCCCACCACCTCTACGACCTATGTTGCTACCATTGACATCAATGGCTGTATTCTTCAAGATGAGGTCAGCGTATTGGTAGAAAGTTTTGAATTTCCAGCACTGATTGCTTCTGATACCAGTCTTTGCGAAGCCAGCGAGGTTACCCTGGCCAGTGCCGTCAGTCCCACCTCTAATACCATCTACGAATGGACACCTACTGATTTTTTAGATGACCCAACCATTGCTAATCCAACGGCTTTTGTAACCAATGACATTACTTATACCCTCAATGCTCAATCCCCAAGTGGGCGCTGTATGGAATCAGCTAGCCTTTCCATCACTGTGATCGATATCGATATTGAGATTGAGCAAGGCGAATTGGATTCACTTTGTCTTGGAGAGGAGATCGACTTATCCGTCATTACTGCTCCAGCTGGCGACCCCGTCCAATGGGGCCCTGATCCCAGCGTCTTTTCCCCACCCACTGGCAAACAAACAACCCTGACTCCTCCAGTGACAGGCTGGTACTCCGCTACCTTATCCAATTTGGTCTGTAGTCGAGCAGACTCCATCTTTATCAGAGTGGATGAATTGCCTGATGTCAGTATTGAAGTACTACCAGATGATTCGCCTTATTGTCCAGGCGATATCATTAGTTTGGTTTCTCCTGATCCACCAGGGGGACAGTTTCCAGGGCTTAACTTTTCCTGGTTGCCAGGGCCAGGTATCCTATCAGATTTGGATAATAAAAACATCTTGGTGGAGCTTATAGATGACTTCACTTATCTGCGGGTCAATCGCTTTGCGACTTGTGAGGACACCAGTAGTGTTTTTATCGAAGTTGATACAGAAATACCTAGTTTGGGTACATCAGCAGATACCTTGATTTGTCTTGGTGAAGAGATTGCGCTGCAAGCATTTACGGACGGGATGGGCGAATTGAATTGGTCGCCTGGTGGCAGTGATGAGGAGCTGATTTTAGTGAGTCCATTAACAACGACCAATTACGAGGTCAGTTTTGAATACCGTTGCGGGGAGTTGATGGAAGAGGTTTTGGTAACGGTGGCACCAGAGGTGATGGTGGCTATTAATGTAGTACCTGACAGCCAGGATATCAATAATTTGTATGAAGGGGATATGATTATGCTCGAAGCGGCAGCGGAGGGCTTTGAACCTGGGTCGCTCAACTACAGTTGGCAGATCAATGGAGAGGAAGTGAGCATGGAAGCTCTTTTGGAAACGGCACTCGCATTAGGGGAAAATACCTATACGGTTGTGGTCACAACACCTGATGGCTGCGAGGGAACGGCCAGCATCAGCATAAATGGGCAAGAACCTGAAGTGCAGATGCCCAATGCTTTTACGCCTAATGGAGATGGAAATAATGATCGATTCAATCTGGTTATTCTGGGAGGAAATGTAGAAATCTTGGAATTTCAGATTTTCAATCGCTACGGGAAGC
>JBCBDH010000944.1:0-2120 GCA_038529855.1 Bacteroidota bacterium
CCTATACTGTTTGCGACTGGCAATTTCCTGTATCACAAAATCTACATCCCTCGTCTCCCCACTGTGATTCGCTATTTTAATCGCAAAGGATGGGATGGGGTAGGACTGAATTTTAGGGGTTGTAGTGGAACCCCTAATCGTATTTTGCGGGCTTATCACAGTGGGGAGACGAGGGATGTAGATTTTGTGATACAGGAAATTGCCAGTCGCAAACAGTATAGGCGATTGGTTTTGGTGGGTTTTAGCTTGGGGGGGAATGTGACCCTGAAGTATGTAGGGGAACGGGGGAGTGATTTGCCAGATTTGCTCAAAGCTGCTGTTGGGGTATCTGTTCCCTGCCATTTGGAAAGCAGCAGTTATCAACTTATGAAAGGCTTCAATCAGCTTTATCTCAAAAATTTCCTTCGCGATTTAAAAGCCAAAGTGCGGGCGAAAGAACCCCAATACCCTGGGGCGATGGATTATGAAGCCGCTTATAATGCTCGCAATTTTATTGAGTTTGACGACGTTTGTACAGGACCCATCAATGGCTTTAAGGGAGCGGTGGATTACTGGACCAAGTCGAGTTGTTTGCAGTTTTTGCCCAATATCAAAATTCCCGCCTTGTTGCTCAATGCCCGTGATGATTCCTTTCTAAGTGATTTGTGTTATCCAGTAAAATTAGCTCAAGCACATTCCCATCTGCACCTGGAAATCCCAAAGTATGGTGGACACGTGGGTTTTGGCCCAGGAGATCAGCAGATGGATTATTGGTCAGATCGCAGAATCTATGAATTCGTCGAGCAGGTTTTGGGAGAATAGAGGAGGATTGGACTTCCTTAAATATTCGTTAAATTGGGTCACAGTGGTATGAATTTCATGGGTTTATTGGTTTACCTTTAGGGGGAATAATTGTAATTTTGGCAGAAAATCGAGCGCATAAAGGGTGATGAAGGAATCGAATTATTTTTTGGATGATTTTTTCCAGCGGCTAAGACGTAGGCGTTTGGTCAAAATCACCTTCTCGATTCTCAAATGGACCTTTTTTACCCTCCTCTTTTTATTGATCGCCTGCTGGGTTTTGTTACAGAACAAACGGGTGCAAAATTGGGCCATTCATCAGACCACGACCTACCTCTCTGAAGAGCTCAATACGACGGTCGACGTTGACTCCATTAGCATAGAATTATTTGATAAACTGGTATTGGAAGGCGTTTTCATCCAGGATCAGTCTGGGGATACGCTTTTGTACAGCCAAAAGCTCAAGAGTAACCTCAGTGCCAATTTATTGGGAATCATCCAAGGGCGATTGGATGTAGATGAGCTGTATTTGGAAAATACACAGATCAATCTATTGCGCGACAGCAGCCAGCAAGACCACAATTTGCAGTTTATCATCGACTATTTGGCGAGTCGACAAAAGCCCAAAAAGAAAAAGAAGAAGAAAAAAGACTCTCAACCCTTTTTACTAAATGTTGGGTGGATACATCTGAATAATGTCCACTTCCGAAAGGTGGATATTCCAAAAGGAGAGATTTTAGATGTTTGGATTCCCAAGGGCAATATTGGAATGGATTCCATCAATTTGGTAGATAATCGCTTCGTTGTAGGAACCCTGGACATTCGAAAACCTGTGGTCAAACTGGACAAAATAGAAAAAAAGCCATTGCCCAAGACGGTCAAAAAGCAACTAGTCAGCATCAAGGAAACGCCTGAAGTAGAAGCTGACAGTACTCGAAACCCCCTATGGCTCTCTGTCGTTCGCCTAGCCCTGTCTGATGGCCAATTCCATTTTCACAATTATCGCAAATCGCCCAAGCGAAGTGGCCCTGACGATGCTATTGATTTTGATCATCTCGATCTTCAGGAAATCACGATCTCTGGTAATGAACTCAGTTTTGACGAACAGGTGGTCAGAGGTGGACTAGAGCATTTGGCTCTTAAGACAAAAAGTGGTTTTGTATTAGAAGAATTGGCCGCTGATGAGATGAGCGTATCCAATCGACGGATCGAACTCTTTGGCATGAATCTGCAAACGCCCAATAGCCAGATTCAGGACACGCTGGTTTTTAAGTCGAACATCCATCAGGATCTTATCCTCAAAAGCATCAAAATCTTTAAAAGAGCGGTACTTAAAAACC
>JBCBDH010000945.1:0-2119 GCA_038529855.1 Bacteroidota bacterium
TTGGATCATGCTGTAATAGGACTGATCGCTGTTAAAGAAGGAGCCAATCATTCCATCTCCAGTAGTGGTGTTTTGAGTACTCAAAATCGAATAATCCGCCTGGCTATTTCCCCTATAGACAAAGGTGCCTTTATCCTGTGCGCCACAATAGAGAAAGCCATCTGAAGCGGTCGTTTGATCGTAGAGGGTAGTGACCTGGAGGCTGGTCCAAGCCAGATTTTCTGTTGTTTTGAAATGATCATAGGTAATATGAATACCCGCGTGGTTGCAGATGGTGATAAAAGGTGTTCCATCCGATTTCTCAAAATAATCAAGACTCATAATATCAACATGCATGGAATCTTTGCTCACGCTGTAATATTCCCACCATCTATCGTATTGTTCTTCCCAATTGATGAGGTCAGTGGTTTTATTGAGCTGAAAACTACCCACATACAAATTATCATTATGCGGATCAGCTAGCCAGCCTCTTCGCCATACATTATCTGATGCCTGACTCAAAAAAGTCCAATTTGAGCCATTGGTGGTTTTGTAAACATTATCATTGCTCGAATGATAGATGTACAAATCATAGCGCGTCGCAGAGCTCCCCTGACGGCCAGAGACGTGGATGCGCCCATTGGCAATCCCTTGATTGCTGTAAGACACAGGCGTAGAAATACTGGAACTGCCTGTCGCAAAATTATGATTGATTCTAAAATACTCCTTGGCCTCATTATCAATCACATAGAGCAAATCTGAATCGTAGGGCTTCCACATATCCATCTCGTCCGTCTCATAGCCAACTGGTGTTTCTACAATTTGGCTATAGGTTTGCCCCTTGTCTGTACTCTTGTAAATTTGCATCAACTGCCCCCATGGAGAAGCTGACCAAGTGTGGACCAAATAATAAAGCGTCTGCCCATCACTCAAAGCATACAATCGCCTGGCGGCTCCCCAATGATCATAAAAATCAAATCCCGTTCCCTTAGTCCAGGTAACCCCTTCATCATCGGAATAACGCACTTCCTTATCTTCCGTCCCTGCTCCATAACAAGCAAAAATCCGCGTACCACCATTATGGGGTAGGACTCTGATTATATTGGTCTCCAACTGAATATCATCATTGAGCAATTCCCAATCATCGCCAGCGGTCGACCCTCGCCAAAGATGTCCCACGCTGGATATGGCATAAAGTCGATCTAGAGAAGGGACATAATCTACGATTTTAATATCCCCTGCCTCATTATCTGGGCCTCTCTCATGCCAGATCGCCTCGATATTGTCATTCGCAAAAAACTCACTTGCCGATCGTGGATTGGCCTTTTGGCGCTGCTCTTGCTTGATGGCGCGATGAAGCAAGCGATTGGCATGGCGAATGGAATCTACATTTAGCCCCTCTTCTGCAAAATATAGTTGATCCAAGAAAACCTGTTTCAAAGAGTCGCGTAAAGGATCATCTTCATCGCTGGGTCCAGGAGACTCAGCTAGGGGATGGTATTCCTGATGGGAAGAAGAATTGGAGCAAGCAAATAGAAAAAGGAATGGGCTAAAGAGTAGGAGGAATCGTAGTTTCATTGGTCGCAGTCGTTTGTCGTTTTGAAAGGGAGAATCCCTAAATATAAAAAACAAATTCCTTTTATCTTCTGCAAGGACGCCTCAATCTTATCAGATCAATCATTTCGCAATTGTTGGAGGTCTTCGCGCAATTGTCGTATGCCTTCGCGCAATTGTCGGAGTGACGGCGAGTCACTCCGACAAGGTGGCCCGCCCCGCTACAAATTCAACAAAATCAGCAACGAGCAATAGAGACTGGCCTCTATAGTCCAATTTTGGATCGCGAAGTTTTAGGTGTAAATCAATTAGTTCTTCCTCTTTGAGTATAAACTTGTGCAAGATGCGAAGTACTTTAAAATAGCGCTCCAAATCATAAGGCCCTGGCATGTCCTTACTTCCAAAGACTTCCATCGCAATCCTAAATGCTGGATAATTAAACAGGGCGTACTGCTCAGGGTAGCGATAGCCCAAATACAAACTGATCATTTGATGATCTTCGTGGAAGTGTCGATTTTCAATGCTGTTTTTATGCGCTTTCTTATATTCTGCCAGGAGTTCATCACAACAAAACTTCACATGAGAA
>JBCBDH010000946.1:0-2097 GCA_038529855.1 Bacteroidota bacterium
AACCCGTCCGCAATTGTCGGACTGAACCCGCCCGCATTTGTCGGACTGAACCCGCCCGCAATTGTCGGACTGAACCCGCTTGGGCGGGGATTCAGTCCGACAGGGCAGCCCACAGTCAACTTCTTTTATTTCTATTTTTCTTAGACTTAGGCAAACGAGAGGCTTCCTCTGTTTTGCTCGATTGGGCAATCTGTATCTGGATGGCTTGAATTTCCTTGGGCGTCAAATATCGCCAGGCTCCCTTTTTCAATTTACCCAATCGCACATCCATGATACGCACCCTTTGCAATTTGAGGACGCGATAGTGAAGATACTGGCACATGCGCCGAATCTGGCGATTGAGCCCCTGGGTAAGAATAATACGAAATACATACTGCCCCTGCTTCTCCACAAAACAAGGCTGTGTAACAGTATCCAAAATGGGAATCCCCTTACTCATTCGCTCTACAAAGGAAGCAGTTATGGGACGATCTACTCGAACGATGTATTCCTTCTCATGGGCATTGCCCGCTCGCAGGATTTTATTGACAATATCTCCGTCATTGGTCAAGAAAATTAAGCCTTCTGAGGGTTTATCTAAACGACCAATGGGAAAAATCCGCTTGGGATAATTGACTGCATCAATGATGTTGTCTTTATCCTTTAGATCCGTCGTGCTAGTAATCCCTGGCGGTTTATTATAGGCAATATATACCGCAGTGGCTTTTTGCTTCAATGGCCGACCGTCGATGAGCACGCGATCGCCAGGAAAAACGCGATTGCCTTTTTGAGCGACCTCTTCATTGAGCTGGACCCGACCAGCCTCAATCCAATGATCTGCCTCTCTACGGGAGCATATTCCTGTCTCGCTGATGTACTTGTTGAGACTTATAGAATCCTGTTGTTGATCCTTTTTCATAGGTAGCTTTAGCGCTAAGAGAAGCAAGATAATAAGAATTAAGGAGATTCATTTAGCTTGTGAATAAGCTAGATAAGTGTATTTATTACACCTAAAAACCAGCTCTTGTTGGAGTAATTTTCCAAGTTTGGACAAAAATGGTATTTTACGAGGGCATTACAAAAACAACTAAGCGAATGAACGCCATTTCCAACATTGACATCGGCATTATTATCTTATACTTTACCTTAGTTTTGGGTATTGGTTTTTTTATTGCTCGACAAACCAAAACGGGAGAAGACCTCTTTCTTGGAGGACGAAGTTTTACTTTTGGACTGATTGCACTTTCGCTATTTGCTTCCAATATTTCCAGTGCTACGCTCATTGGTTTGTCGGGTGCGGCCTATAGCACAGGCGTTGTACAGTCCGTGTATGAATGGCTATCAGGGATTCCCCTCATCATTGCCGCTGTGGTATTTATCCCTATGTATTTGCGCTCGCGTATTACGACCATTCCCGAATTTCTAGAAAAGCGTTTTGATAGGCGCTCACAGGTTTTCTTTTCCATTATGACGATTACCAGCAGTATCGTTATTGAAACGGCAGGAGGACTTTATGCAGGTGCGATTGTTTTGCAAACCTTTTTTCCCAACCTCGTTCTATGGCACGTTACTCTCGCACTGGCTTTTATTGCGGGAATCTATACGGCCTTTGGTGGTTTGAAAGCGGTGGTTTATACTGATGCGATACAGGCGGTTATTTTGATAACAGGCTGTGGGGTGTTGACTTGGATACTGTTTGGTCAGTTGGATTATTCCTGGTCTAATGTTTTAGCTGCTGCACCAGAAGGTCATTTTTCTATGATCCGACCGCTGGATGATCCAGCGCTGCCCTGGACGGGGCTATTATTAGGTGTTCCCTTTCTCGGTTTTTGGTATTGGAGCACCAATCAGTACATTATTCAGCGAGCTTTGGGAGCTAAAAATATACAACATGCCCGTTGGGGGATCATTTTGGCGGGTTTCTTAAAGGTGATTCCACTCTTTATTATGGTTATCCCTGGCGCAATGGCCATTAGCCTTTACCCCAATATCGGTCATCCAGATCAGGTATTCCCTACCCTAGTGACTCAAGCCCTGCCTGTTGGATTAGTGGGTTTGGTATTGGCTGGTTTGATTTCAGCGATTATGTCTAGTGTGGATTCTACCTTAAACTCTGCT
>JBCBDH010000947.1:0-2095 GCA_038529855.1 Bacteroidota bacterium
GTAAAACTTTGTAGAGATGGTATTTCAGGATTAGAAAAATTCAAAAAAGACCATTTTGACCTCTGTATTTTGGATGTCATGATGCCCAAAATGGATGGCTTTAGGCTAGCTGAGCTGATGCGCGAACACCAAAGCGATGCGCCTTTCCTTTTTCTCACGGCCCGCAGCCTAAAAACAGATCGCTTGAGGGGCTATGCCTTGGGCGCAGAAGATTTTGTCTGCAAACCCTTTGATGAGGAAGAGTTACTTTGCAAAATTAAGGTCATCTTGAGAAGACAACTGACGGTCATGGGGCAAACAGAAGTCCCCGTCACTTTCCAAATTGGCGATTTTCACTTCGATTACAGCAAACAAGAACTGCAATACAAGGACCAAACCCGCCGCATCACTGAAAAGGAAAATGAAGTGCTGCGCCTGCTTTGTCTAAACCAAAACCAAATTCTTCGCCGCGATGAGGCCGTAGAGCTGATCTATGGCAAGAAGGACTATTTCCTGGGCCGCAGCTTTGATGTGTTCATCTCTCGTCTGCGCAAATTACTCAAAAGCGACCCCAAGGTTCGCATCGATAATGTATTTCGAGTGGGTTTTATCCTAAATGTAGAACAAGACTAAGTTTTTCTTTAACGGGGCATTTTTACTATCTTCCAGACCAATCACCGTCATCAGTTGCCCTATGAAATTTGAGCATTGCCCCTTTACCCATCAAGTTATTGATCCACTGAATTTAAAGGAAAGTCATTACCAAGAGGAGTATGGTATTGTGACTTATCAGGTTCAGTGTAGAGATCGCGAGCTCCATTTCCGTGTGGCTTTTAATGGCAAGCAAACTGGCGATGATGGATTGGTCCATTACCACACGGGGCTTCCCCTAGAAGAAGACCACGATCAGGTCTACGAATCTCAGGTCCATTTGATCACAGGTGCTATTCTAAATGGTCATATCAAGACAAGGGACTATGTTATTCTACTGAGCGAATCCGTTTATCCAGATTCTATTCAGCAAATCACGGCCCCTGGCTGCATCATTTTCCCCAGGCTTCTTGAAGAATTTCTAAGTAGCCACCTCTACCCCAAAAGAGAAAGCGAAAAATTCGAGAACCTGCTATTGACCATCATGGATTATGAAAGCTATGCTGGCGAAAAAATTGATGTGGGCATCTTTCTACAAAAGCATCCAATAGAGACCTTTTACCTAAAGAACTACCACGAGATGCGTTTCTACTTGAACAGTTTGATGAACAAAGGCTATCTGGTCAGCAAAACCCCAGAAGGAAGCATGCCTACTTCTTTTCAATTGACTTACGATGGCTTATTTTATGGAATGGCCCTACAAGAGGCGGGTAGTCAATCCAAAAAATGCTTTATTGCCATGTCTTTTGGCGAGGCGATGGGGCCAATTCGCGAGGCCATCAAAAAGGCTTGTATAGATACAGGCTTTCAACCTGTTTTGATTGACGAGACCCATTTTAGCAGCGATCAAACCATCAATGATGCCATCATTGCCGAAATCCGCAAATGCCGTTTTTGCATTGCCGATTTTACGGAACAAAAAGATGGCGTTTATTTTGAAGCAGGTTTTGCATTGGGGCAGGGCAAGCCAGTGATTTACTCCTGCCATCAAGATTGGTGGGGAAAGACGCATTTTGACACCAAACATTTCCCACATATTATCTTTGAAAAAGAGGAAGAATTGTATCGCCAATTGGTGAGTAAGATTGGGGCATGGATAATTTGAATGGGATGACAATTTTTTCTCTATTATATTTGTTGTTAAGTAGAAAATCCCACAATCCAATAAAATTGTTATGCAAAGACAAACCTTTCATCTCTACCTCCTGCTCCTCGCTAGCTCCCTCCTCTTTTCCAGCACACTCCTCGCTCAAGATGCAGCAGATCAAAAACGCAAAGACATCATCAGGGAGTACATCCCCAAAATGGCAGATGAGGTGGTCAAAAAAATCGCTCAGAAAAGGAAATATGGAAGCTATAAGGTAAAAGCCGTAAGGGTAAGCAATACGGGCTATGGAGAAGACGAGCAGGAAATTTTTGCGGCTATGGATATTGATTGGGAAGGCAGCTACAGCTCTAAAGATCA
>JBCBDH010000948.1:0-2094 GCA_038529855.1 Bacteroidota bacterium
CCTTGAGTTCATTGGCCTGCCCCAATTGACGAACGCGATGCAAATTGAGTTTAATCACATTGAGTTTGGAGCCAATATCGTCGTGAAGATCTTTGGCGATTCGCCTTCGCTCCTCTTCCTGGGTCATCAAGGTGGCGTGCAACAACTGCTCTTGATGCTGAAGCTGAAGACTTTGCGCCTTCATTTTTTCCTGAAAAATTTTCTTCTGGGAGAGGTTAAAAAACACAATGAAAGCTATGGCCAACAGCAACATAATGAGTATACCGCCAACAATCAGCAGAATAAGGTCCTTGTCCTGGATATTATTTACCATCTTTCAATCAGTCTAAAGCTAGCATTTTCTTAGCAAAAAGCCTTTTATCCCAGCTCAAATTCTACCAATGAACTTCTAGAATAGATCAAGATACTTATTTGGTATCCATTTGAAAGTGCTTTAGGCAAAAAATAAACGCTTTACGAGCCTCTTTAGCAAAAGACCAATCCGTAGCTTTTGATGGAAGTCCTGACTAAGGCAGCGCCAAAGTGTTACTTGCTGTTGCCTTTTGTTGGGTGGTATCGACCAAGTCCTTTTCCAGCTTTGGTATGGGCGCTGGTGCAGTCGAACGATTCAATGGGCTAAAACTTAGAAAACATACGAGTACAATAAAACTAAACAACAAAAAATCCTCTCTTTTCATAAGGCATGGTTTTTAGGATGTGGGAGGGACAGGGGTGTAGCCTATGGTGCCAAAATAATGTAGTGGTTTGGACGCCGCCCAAAGCCACTCAGGGCCTAATCAGAAAACCTGGAATGCCTAGAAAGCCCCCAGCAATTTTCAGTTTGTATAGAAAAGATGAGTAGAATGAAAGGTAGAAAGGTATTAGAATAACGGTATAAAGCACCAAATATTATGTATGGAATATTTATTTCATACGTCTGTTGTCTTCCCAGTGGGCGAATCTAGCCAGAATACTTGTATTAAGGCAATGAGAATAATGATCTTGAAGAGCAGGTTGAGAGCGGCATTGAGGATGAAGAGGAGGATTTGCTGGTCTGCTGCTAATCTGGCCAAAACATCTCCAAACATAAATATGAATAGGCTGCCCGAGATGTAGAGTAAAATACCAGAGTTGATCCAAATCAGGATTCGATCGTAATTGGGATGGCTTTCTTCTTTTTGGTACTGGTTGTAAAAGAAAAGGATGGCATAAAAAATCAGGATGATGTTTTCCAGCGTTTCTGCATAGCTATTCAGGCGATTGATGGGTTGGATGAATAAAGAGTTCAGAATGATGAATAAACTACCGCCGAGAACCAGCCAATGATAGGATCGACGAAACCAGGCTATTTCTCGAATGACTCGACCGTAGAACATGGAGAGAATGATAAATTCGATTAAAGTAAATAGATGTACCATAGCCAAACTGGCCGTATTGAAGTAAACAGCTACCCTGGCCAGGGCTTCCAAAATTAAATTGCACAATAGATAAAAGCTAAAAATTCGCAGTGCTGGGCTTAAACGTTTAAAGGCTACAGCAGCAATTAAGACACTGGCAGCTAGACAAAGTAAAGTTAAATCCCCCAAAAGAATGGTCCATTCTCTTATCATCGAACCCTTATTCTCCAAAAAGAAATGCAACAAACTGACAAACTGCCAACTTGTTGCACTCAAAGATAATAAGGCTGATGAATTATTTACTAAAAGGGCAATTACAAAGGACACTGGAAGTATCACAAACGGGAGGACACACAAAGGTCAAATCGTATATCGCATCATTTCCACCACTGGTCAAATCCGTACCACTACTATCTACTCCTACATAAACCAGGTGAAGTACGCCTTTATCATCTATGGCTAGGTAGGCGCGAATGCTATCTGCTACTGGCTTCTCTGCCAAAAGACTTTGAAAATCCTCTATCCCTGTAACAAAGGCTAAAGGCAACGCATTGTTTTGATCACTCATGTAGGAACGACCATTCTCGCGCCAACGCTTGGTCCAGGATTCCGCCGAATCAATATTGAGGACGGAGGAGGCGGGTAATGGGCTGGGAGGGCTTGGCGTTTGATTGACTTTTCTAGCGATTTTTTCCTCTTTTACTGGCTGATCAGTATT
>JBCBDH010000949.1:0-2086 GCA_038529855.1 Bacteroidota bacterium
CTAAGTCGTAAAAATTCAGGGGGTGCTAAAAGGCGATGCGCCTGGTACTTTTCTTTTTACCAAGAAAAGTGCTAAACACATTATCACACTGAAAATAAAAACGATGGCTTTGGATAAATCCAATTCGGGAAAACCCTCCTTACTCAGCCAATGGAAAAAACGCAAAAAGCCAAGCGCTGTTAAGGGAATTGGCCCTCGACCAAAGGATGCAGCGTTATCCCTTTCTTATGGTCAGCAGCGGCTTTGGCTCTTGCAGCAATTATATCCCGACAATCCTTTTTACCAATATGGGCATCTTTATCAGATCAAGGGAAGCCTTGACGTCGCCCTGCTCCGTCAGAGTTTTCAGCACTTGCTCCAAAGACATGAGCTGCTGCGTTGTCGATTTGTCCAAAAGGAATTGGGCGCTTCCGTCGAGCTTATTGATTCGCCTGATTTCATCTTTGAGGAAAAAGACATGAGCCAGGAAGCGGAGGCTCCGCAGCGAGCCCGCGAATTGGCCCTGGAGTTTGTCCTCCAAGCCTATGACCTTTCCCAAGGCCCTCTGATTAAAGCCCAAGTTCTTCACTTATCTGAAGATGAACACCATTTGGTATTGGGTATGCACCACATTATTGGCGACCGCTGGTCACTGGAGATTTTGCAAAAAGAGTTGTTCGCCATTTACCAGTCCTTACGCAGTGGCGCGGCGCCTCCGCTTTCTCCACTCAAGATCCAATATACCGATTTTGCCCATTGGCAGAAAAGCCAGTCTATCGAGCAAAGCCATCTCGACTACTGGCTCCAACAGCTCTCAGGAGAGCTGCCCATCCTCCAAATCCCCAGCGATTTCAAACGTCCTGCCAAGGCTTCTTTCTCTGGAAAAACCATTCATCGACTACTCTCTCCCACCCTATCTGACCGCATTCGCCAAATGGCGAAAGCACATAGCAGTACGCCCTATGCCTTTCTACTGGCAGCATTTAAAGTCCTGCTGTTTAGACACAGCCAACAGGAAGATATACTGGTGGGGAGTCCATTCATCAACAGAGACAAACCTGAATTAGAGGGACTTATCGGTTTCTTCAACGAAACCTTGGTACTCAGAAGTCAACTATCCAACAAACAAAACTTTAGGGAGCTGATCCAACAAGTTAAGGAGACGACCCTATCGGCATTCGCTCACAAACAAGTGCCTTTTGATCGGCTCGTGCGCGAATTGCAACCGGAAAGACACGGGAGTGCCAACCCTCTTTTTCAGGCTATGTTCCTATACAATAAACAAGGCGCTAGTCTGAATCCGTCTGATTTGCCCTTTCAGGTGAGAGAAGAAATGATTGATCTGGGCGTTTCGAAATTTGACCTTACACTATTTGCGACAGAGACGGATAAAGGCATTGAACTAAGTCTGGAATTTGCGCTAGACCTCTGGAAAAGTAGCAGTGCGGAGCGGCTATTGGATCAGATGGAGGTCATTCTGGAAGCGGTCTGTCAACATCCAGATCAAGCTATTGGTCAAATCCCCCTATTGGTCGAAAAAGAGCGCAAAAAGCTATTGGAAGATTGGAATGCGACCGAATGGGAGATGCCAGCATATGCCAATATCCATCAGTTGATTGAGGAAATGGGGGGGAAGCATGGCGATGAGTGGGCCGTGGTGGACCCGCAAAACAAGCTGAGCTATGCTCAGCTCAACCAAGGGGCTAATGCCATTGCCGCTCAGTTGGTCGCCTTGGGTTTGCAGAAGAACGAAGTGATTGGGCTGTATGCCAGGCGCAGTGTTGATATGATCATGGGAATGGTAGGCATTTTGAAAGCGGGAGCAGCTTATTTACCCCTTGACCCTGAGTATCCAGCAGAGCGGATTGAGTATATGTTGACCGATTCTGGTGCACGGATTTTGCTGACGCAAGCGGATTTGCTAGAACAGGTCCAATTTAGTCAAAGCCAGAAAGTGGTCATAGAGGAGGCGAGTCAGGAGCCTTTGCCAGTGGATTGGCAAGCGCCCATGGTCGAATCTGATCAATTGGCTTACATCATCTATACTTCTGGCAGTACGGGGAAGCCCAAAGGGGTGCCTATTCAACACGATAATTTACTGCATTCC
>JBCBDH010000950.1:0-2086 GCA_038529855.1 Bacteroidota bacterium
AAGCAAATTTAGTGTCATTTGCTTGGAATAATTCAAATTCGACTTTGAGCAATGGTGCTAATGTCGCACCTTGATTTGGCTTTCGCCAAGTAAGAGAGTATTCCAATAATTTCAAAGTAAATATTTCAATATCTAAGACACTTAGATGTTTTCCTATCACTCATTTGTGACCATGTAAAGATAAAGTTATATAATGAGAAAAGCTAATTTAGTAATGTTAAAACTATTTCGCCTTTAAAAAAGCCCTTGTTCCTTCTATAAAAAACACCTAATTTCAATTCTGCTCTCCAAGATAGCACACAAAGAGCCAGAACCCTTAGCCCTCCATCTTTGTTCCCTTTGAGCGAGAGCACTGATCCAGTGCAGAAGATTTATTGGCCCCAGGTCGCAAAAGGACATTTATGTTAGCGTATAACCTCATTCTTTACGGAACTGTATTTCTTATCTTGTATGCTTATCGAGCGGTGCATGTGGTTTCTGCGGATTGGGCGGCGCGGCCTAAGTGGTGGGTGCGGGTCAGCTTTTTGGTGTTGACTTTTTTGGTCTATGTATCCACAGCTTATTTTGCGGTGAATCGAGATCGGTATTCAGGCATTGATTGGATTCGTTTGTATACGGTGGCGGGCTCGGTGACCTTGGCTGTTACCTTGTTGTCTACTTGTTTTTTCCAGTTGTTAGCGGATTTGGTTGGTTTGGGGCGCTATGTGGCCCATCGCTTTTCGCCTGCTTATACGGCAGGGCATCAGATGGAGCGGCGGACTTTTATGAATAAGCTGGCTTTGGGGATTGGCGGGATTATGTTGGGTTCCTTTTTGTGGGGGACGACCAAGGGGAAGTTTGGTTGGCGGATATTGACCAATGAATTGTCCTTTGACAATCTGCCTAAGGCTTTTGATGGGCTAAAGATCGTCCAAATTTCTGATCTGCATTTGGGGAGTTTTAATGAAAACTTTGAGCCAATTAAGGAGGCGATTCAGATGATTAATGATTTGGAACCTGATTATATCGTTTTTACGGGGGATTTGGTCAATGAGTCTCCGCGAGAAGCAGAGGCTTGGATTCCTGTGCTGAGTGATTTGAAGGCGAAGTCAGCGAAGTTTTCGGTATTGGGGAATCACGATTATGGCTGGGGGCGAATTCCAGAGGAGGAGAAGGTGAGCAATAGCAAAGGCGTAGCGGAGGTGACGCGGCGGATGGGTTTTAATGTTTTGCTCAATGAGCATCAGATTTTGGAAAAGGATGGAGAGAAGATTGGTTTGGTAGGAGTGGAAAACTGGGGTTTTTCTGAGCAGAATTGGTTTCCCACCAAAGGGAATTATAAAAAATCTGTAGAAGGTATGGAAGAGGTGCCTTTTAAGATACTTCTGAGTCATGATCCTTCGCATTGGGATCATCATATTTTGGGTAAGGAAAAAGTCGATCTTACGCTGTCTGGGCATACGCATGGAGGGCAGGTGGGCTTTAGCATTCCTGGACTAGTGGAAATCAGCGCCGCTAAGCTTTTTTATAAGCGATATGCAGGTTTGTATCAAGAGAATCAACAACATCTATACATCAATCGCGGAATGGGCTTTTTGATCTTTCCTGGGCGGGTAGGTATGCCGCCAGAGATTACTTTGCATGTTTTGAATAAGGCTTAAGAGCTTTTTAGTAGGAGATCAATGCTGGGCTTCCCGCGATTGTTGGAGTGCGTTCACCGCCGTGAGATACGCTAGCGAGCAAGGTCTATTCACCTTGATAGCCGCCCGTTCTGGATAAATGGAAGACTTCCCGCGACTGTCGGAGTGCGTTCACCGCCTTGAGACACGCTAGCGAGCAAGGCTAATTCACCTTGATAGATTAGCCCGCTCTAGATAATTAGAAGGCTTCCCGCGACTGTCGGAGTGAGCCAATTCACTCCGACAGAGCAGCGCTCAAAAACAAAATCCCGACGATAAACCATCATCGGGACTTCAATCATCAATTATAAGTGGGGATTTTATTCGTCGACAGTGAGGACGATATCGCTCGTCTGCTCATCTGCTTTGGCCATTACTTTACTTTTGTGGATCAACTCCTTATGGCCTGCCACACGGCCCTTTACCAT
>JBCBDH010000951.1:0-2084 GCA_038529855.1 Bacteroidota bacterium
ATGATTTTGCTAAGCGGAGGTCTTTTGATGGCTTGCGGCAGTTCAAAGTCGAGTCTTAAAAATCATGCAATAGATAAAACGATGCATATCAATAGGTTTTTATTGGTGAATAATAAAGTTAGGAAATTGTAATAGCTTTTGGTAGGGCTGGAATGATAAATTTCCGTGCCTTATAGGGGAAAACTTGTACAATAGCCTCCTTCCACAATCAAATGAACTTTGAAAAATCTATAATTCATTGCTACAAAGATTCAAAAGAAATCATATTATTACGAAATCAAACGATCATTGACGGTACCAACAGTGTACCCAAAAATTAACATCGTTTTATTTACATACACTTTATGCTCATAATCAATTAGTTATATAGAAATAATCCTAGGCCCCGTAGTTCAAGGGATAGAATAGGAGTTTCCTAAACTCTAGATCCAGGTTCGAGTCCTGGCGGGGCTACTCTTCCTACCAAGCCAGTGCGCCTTCAAATGGCCCTAGCAAGAGGATATGCTTTTAGCCCGTCAACTTGCTTGTATACGCTCCATTCAATATTAAGCAGCGATCTTGGCGATCTTTTATTTCCCAGGTATGGACCTCTATGGAATGGACGAGGGTGGAGGTCCATGCAATCCACCTTTTTCGCCTAATAGTTAACCCCAGTAAAGTTAAACACAATGATTAGCGAGAAGAACCACATCATCATGTGGTTTTTGGACAACAGGCGATTATTAATTATTCTCTCTAAAAAACACTTTGGATTTTTTGTGGGTAAAACCTCCATTTCCTCCACACTAATCTCCATCAAACTAATATTGACTATCAGTTAGTTATCATTTCTATCTAGTCAAAAAGAGCATAAACTGCTAGGGAAAAATCCGTAAAAATCTCCATTCGCCTTTTTGAAAAGTCCTGCTTCTTTGTATCGACCAAAGGACAATAGTGCACAGGATTGGAATTTGGTTCAAGCATTTATTCACCGTCAAGTATAGCGCTATTCATGACACAACACCTAATTAGTCATGAATCTTTATCTAGTAGGAATTCTTTTCCTCTTTTCGCTCAATGCGAATACCCTCAATCCTTCTGTGGAAGGCCCTTTGTCTTACACCAATGAAGCTACAGAGCTGGCTTGTGATGAACGCCCCAATGGGATCATCGTGATGGAAGACGTCATCGCTCGTGTCAATTCTGACCAGCCCAGTTTGTCGATTACGCGTTTTGTGGTCTACAATAACCTGACCTCTCAGGTGGTCTATGATGCCAATGGCTGTGGTTTGGCTGAATGCACCTATGACTTAGGCGATCTTGACTCAGGGAATTACTATGCGGAAGTCACCCAAGGAAATGGGACAACTTTTGGTAGCTACATCACTGTACCCTAGTAGGACTAGAAATTGAATGTGGAGATCTGAGAGACCTCAGGTCTCCCATTTTTCTTTGAGCCAACGATAGTCCAAGATCATAAAATCAGATGGACTCAGCGGGGTCTTTTTACTTTTTGGATCAATGAGTTGTTTGACAGCCTTGGTAAAAGCGTGGTTTTTATCTTTTCGGCTTTGATGGAGATTTTCCTGTCGCTCGATGTACCTTTTGAAAGTAGCTAAACGGTCTTTAAGGCTAGAGAGTGAACGATCTTCATAAAGTATCTTGATTGTCAATTTGTACTGGGTAATTTTAAAATACAGGTCCGCAGAAGATACTGTAGCCAAGTGAACAGCTGCCTTTTTGAAGGCGCCTCGACTAAAGGCTATGGAGGCATAACTGAGCTCGCGGATAGATTCTGGATCTTTGTGATCCAACAACTGGGTGTAGTTAGTCACAAAGTCTTCCGCCCAATCGAGTTGCTCATCAATTTGAGCCATATAAACTGAATTGACATACATGGCAAAGGATAAACCTCGATCTTTCATATAGGCTTCATCCTCTATCAGGTATTTAATGTATTCCAAATACTCCGCTGCAAATTGCGTTTGCTGGCCGTGACAGTAATAGATACACTGATTCATCAAATATAGACAAACGGTGATTCGATAATCGTATTTGAATTGCTGTTGGTGCGCTAAAAAAATGGATTTTGCCTGCTGGTAATG
>JBCBDH010000952.1:0-2081 GCA_038529855.1 Bacteroidota bacterium
ATCAATTGGCCAATGATTTTCGCAAAAAATACCGCATCCTCTTTTTCCCCCTGATCAATCCTGATGGGGTAGACCTTGGCCACTGGCGCCACAATGGGGGTGGCATCGACCTCAACCGCGACTGGGCCTACTATCGACAACCTGAAGTTCGCCAAACTGCAGATCAGATCGTCAGCATGGTCAAAAAAGCAAAATCAAAGGTGATTTTAGGATTGGACTTTCACTCCACCTATAAGGACATCTATTATTCCAACAGCCTGGCTCCTGATCAAATCCATCATTTTAAGGATTACTGGTTACAAGGTATTGAAGAAGCGCTGGTTGCTTTTGATTATCAGACCAAAGAAGCCCCCTCTGGCTTACGCGCACCCGTTTCTAAAGGCTGGTTCTATCAGCAATTCAAAGCGGAAGCCTTGACTTATGAGATTGGTGATTCTACCCCAAGAGATATGATTATGCTAAAAGGACGCATTTCTGCTTTGGAAATGATGCAGCTGCTGATTTTTAGATAATTCTTTTATTCCCGCATAAAATTAGGACCATTTTGCTTGATGATGTCCTCGAGAATGGGCTTGATCATCACCCCTTTATTAGCGATTCTAAGATCACCTGCTGCATTGACCCTGATGCGGGTATCACTGGTCTTTGGACCTCCTTTGTGCAGGGCAATCACCTTCCAGTTTTTATCAAAAACTGGCGAGCCACTAGAGCCTTTTAAAGTATCTACGGTATAAAAGAGCTGGTTATTTTCTGGCCAAACACCGACAATGGGTTTGAGCAAGGCGATCTTTTTCTCATCGCCCCCAGGATGTTGAATAATACTGACCAAGTCTTTTACCTTGGGCTTGTGAAAGGTATTAAAATGCGCATGACCCCATTTGGAAAGCGGGTGGCTTTCTTTGTCTTTTAATTTGATCAAGGCATAGTCTAGCAGGGGATTGGCCCAATAACCAGCTTGGGGGTCTAAGTCGTAGGTAAGCTCTGGTTCGCCATTATTATCCAGGTGATAATTGAGGCGTATTCTGCCTTCCTTGGGCTTACTGTATTGAGTGGGATTGTCTATTTTTAAACCCTTCAGGTCTTGATAATTTTCACAGACGACATGCTGATTGGTCAGTAAGTAACCTCCTTCTAGCAGAAAACCTGAGCCAGCGCTATCATCTGATAACTCCACTTTGCAAATAAATTTGGAAGTCTTTACCGCATCTGTTAGCCACTCTATGGGTTTGATATCTCCACCACCAATCAGCTGTTCCAATTCTTCTTTGCCAGGTACTTGGACATTGGTTTCCTGTTGGAAAATAGGCGGTGGTTGAGGAGCCTGTGTTGATCGAATGCTATTGAGCAGTTCTTGGATTTCCCGTTCTTTGGAGATTTGATCAATTTGGTAATTGATAGAACTGATCAGCTTTTGCTTTTCAATATTGTAGTCCTCTTCTCGCATCAGGCCAGCACCATTTTTCTTTTCCAAACCATTATTACGAGCGGTGAGCAAAATGATGGCAGAATCAAAATCTTTGGATAGTTGCTGGGTTTCTGAAATGTTGTCCAGTTCTTTGATGACTTTTTCGATAGCGCCCTCTTTGAGCAGTTGTTTGAGGGGCTTTGCTTCTGGTGCCATCGTAGAGCGAGCAACGGTTGAGGCATCTTGATAGCCTTGGTTATTCTCACTTGGAGTTTGCTCTTCGAGATATTCTAGTATTTGGGGCTTATCATAGTTTTGAGCAATGACCTGTAGCAGATTCTTTAATTGCCCAGTACTTTTGGTGTGTTGTAGAATTCTATCCCAGTTGACAATAGCAATGGGATTAAAGGCAATTCTGGTCGTGTCGATATTTGCCCAGTTCAAGACGACCTTAGACTCTTCGATGGTAGAAAATAATTCAGCCAGTTGTTTGTTGAGTTGGATGTAGCTGTACATGACAAGCGTTCTTATTGATGGATAATTGATCTCAAATCAATGAGACAACAAGTTACCAAATGTAACGGGGATGCTTAAAAATTTGAGCGGTATATTTTGTTATATTGACTTTATGCGAAGTATTTAGTTGGGGCAAGACCGTCCTCGCTCCATAGCCACT
>JBCBDH010000953.1:0-2080 GCA_038529855.1 Bacteroidota bacterium
AATGGCCTTTTGAATCCTTTGGTCAATTTTTTGGCCAGAGCTGATGTCTTTTTCATCCCAAAAAACTTCCAGCCCCGTGCCTGAAAACTCTAAATCAATATTTCCTTTAAGGTCTTTAATCAATTGTTTAATCCGCTCACCAAGATAGGGGGTATGTCGATAGCTAATAAAACAGGAGTAATGTAATGCCATATTCTTTGATTCGGTAATGCCCCTTAAAGTAAAGAAACATTAGCTAAAAATGCTATTTGTAGCGGAATTATTGTGTCAAAGGCGGTTCGCGTTGACATCCATTTGTTGTATTCGTTACAATAAAGTACCCCGAGGCGATGCCGTCGGGGTGAACTAGGAAACTAAATGTTTTGCGCTTTTGGTCCTTAATGGATAATGACCACCTTTGTTGAGTACATGATTTTCTCCTCTTCATCGAGAACCTGAAGATAGTAGATGCCATCGTTTAGCCTACTTATATCCAAATCTGTTTGGACTGATTTTTCCAATACAAACTCCCTGACGACCTTTCCCATTCGATCCACCAAATAGCTCTTGTACTCGACTTCCTTCTCTGCGCCTGATAATAAAATGCTGTAGACATCATTAGCAGGATTGGGAAAGCTACTGATGCTTAATTCGTCTTGGACCAGCGCCTTGCTTCGAGGCCCATTCTGCGATCTGTCAGGAAGGTCGAGATCTACTTTCTTCTCTGTCAGTGCTTCATAGATGGACCTGGCATAACCAGCCAGCGGAAATCGCTTTTTGGCAACCGTAAGCAAGGCTGCTTCATCGCTAGGGCTGAGGGTATAAGTTGTCGTATTATCCAGGTAATCGAGATTGATATTTTGGGCCCAAACGAAGTCTTGCTTTTCGGGCGTATCCGCCAAAAGACCATTGAGATAAGTTCTGGCTCTATTAATATCATTCAATTGGATCATCATGCCATAGGCTAGTAGTTGATAATTAAACTCAGGTCTAGCGCTGTAAAAAGCGATGTAATCTTCCATTCTGAGCAAGCCATCAGGATCATCTGTGGGTTCCTTATCTGGAACAAGGATAATGATTCCTATTTGGGCCAGCAGCCTTTTTAAACATCTATTGTATTTGGCCAGCAGGTAGTTTTTGTAGGTTTCAGATGGATAGGTCGTATTCTTTATTTGGTCAATGTAGGCTTCGATGCTGGCTATTTTATCTAAAATTTCCTGCTTAGTCTTAAATGGTCCACCACAAAAAGTAACGACGTTGATATTTCCAGGACTATTTTGAGTGCCACAATTGGCGGCTAAATCCGCTACGACGCCTGTTTCGCGGTTGACATTGAGGGAATTGTCGAGGTATTCACAATCACCTGGTTGGACACCAGGCTTGATGTAGTAATTAATGAGGTTATTGCCCGTATTATCAATTTCCGGGACAACGCCCTTGGTAAAACAGTTTCCAGCTTCTGTATATTCATCAGCATTATTTTCATAGCGGTCGCCTTCCTGAAATGGATGAATATTTCCCTGATTTACTAGAATATCCGTATTGGTATTAAAGCCAAAGCAGTTAAAAGCATAGCGGAGGCCAGAATTTTCCCAAATGGCCTGACTGCCATATACACTGGAACTAATGTTATTTTCAAAAATCCCACTGTCATTAAAACCTGTAGAAATCGCGGCTACCGCTGAGTTTTCCTCTATAGAGATACTGCTAAAACTCAAGAGATCATTATGGTGCACTTCAAAATAACTTTCGCCATTGAGTTGAATTCCAACCTGCCCGCCAAGAAAATTATTATTGACAATGTTTAATGGGTCCGTACTTCCAGCAGAGGTGGAGTGAATACCATACTCAGAACAGCTAAAGTCATTGGGATTATTGGAGGCATTTCCGATGTGGGGAGCAAAGGGCTGTGGGTAAGTGTAGAGAATATTAACCCCCATCGGCATATTGTTAAAAGTGCAGCCATTTTCAACAAATACCTCAGAATCATAAGGATGCACGGCGTATTCCCAAATATTATCAAAAGTACAATTGTTGATTCTAAGGTATTTGTTGAAAATGGCTGCACTTTTAACAATATGCCGATGGGGGTTAATATTCT
>JBCBDH010000954.1:0-2072 GCA_038529855.1 Bacteroidota bacterium
AATGGAAATGATCCCTGCTCCTATTAGCAGGGCTCCCAGTATTCCTGTAATAATGAAAATAAGGAAGATGATGATCTACCCATACCTGTCATTATTGATTTGCCAATTGACTCTGTCCCCATCTATACACCAGGAGAAATGCGCTACGGCTTTGCGATAGGAAAAAAAGCCAGTCAAGACTGGCAAGCTGCTGGAATAGCCATTCCACATAATAATAATCAACCTTATTGGGCTTTACATTTTGATACTTTTACGAAAGAAGGTTTTTGGAGAGAAAGTTTGTCTATTGGTTATATACCTAACAGAGGGGCTTTCGATATTTTTCCTTTAGATGATCAGATACCAGTATCTGCTACCTATACGACTTTATCAGAGGATGGAGATGTGATCGAAGATAGGTATGCAGTCAATGAAATAATGGAAGGAAATCACATCACGATTCGTACTTTGGATACCCTTGCCCATAAAATATCAGGGGTATTCACAGTGAGCATGGAAATTGTTGATCCTGCTGCTAAGCAAAATCCAGCTAATCCAGATAAGGTGACTTTTAGTAATGTGGTCTTTGAGGTAGATATTCTAGACTAAATACTGCTGAATCAAACGGATGGCTTCTTGGTTCTTTTTGGCCTCTGCTACCAAAAGTGCGGTCTCTCCACCATAATCTTCCTTGGCTTTGGGGTCTGCTCCATTTTCCAATAGCAGGCGAGCGATAGCGAGGTGGCCTTTGCGGATGCTTTCGATCAATGGGGTGGTGCCAAATTCAGGGTGTTGGTAATTGATGTTGATGCCTGTGCGGAGATGGAAGTTGACCAATTCCAGGTCGCCTCTTTGGACCGCGTAAAACATATCTTTCCAGTCGCCTCCTGACATAGTTGATTTTTTTGTGGATGATCAATAAGGATTTTTTAGCGTAAGCGCGAAAAGCTCAGTAAGGTACAGAATTTTAAACTAAGGAATTACTGAGGGCTGGTTCAGCCTTAGAAAATAAGATGCTTGTGCCGTGCTAATGGCCATATTCCAAGGCTTCTGACGCAGCGCAGCTCATTTTAACGAACTAGGGTCACATCGCCCGCTCGCTGAATGGTGGTCCCATCTTGAAGACGAAACTGCACCCAGTAAGCAAATACCCCATTATCCATTACTCGTCCCTTAAATTGTCCATCCCAACCGCTATTCTGCCCATTTAAAGGTAGGTTTTGCCCTGCATATACCTCTGCTCCCCAGCGATCGTAGATCCTGAAATCTACAATAGCCGTTACGATTTGTGTATTGACCAATGGTAAAAAGTAATCGTTTTGCTGATCTCCATTTGGACTAAAGACATTGGGAACGTAAATGGGGATATCGCCGCTGACCATGACATTGGTCGTGGCGCGATAGGTGCAGCCATTGGCATCCGTGATGACAAGCGTATAGATTTCACTGTCAATGCCTGTGAGGGTGGGGTTTAGACAGTCCGTACAACTCAAGCCAAGACTAGGGGTCCAACTGGCCTGTAGGGGGGCGGATAGATTGTTGATAAGGGGAGTTAAAGTACTGTTTTCTCCAGGTTCGAGCTCGAGATCAGTTAGTTCAACAGCTCCTAGGCTGTTTTCGATACTAATGAAATAGCGAATAGGACAATCGTCTTCCCCAGCAGCGACCAATTGCTCATATTCCCCAGATTCAGCATAGATTTGACCCAGTAAAAGGACTTCTTCTCCCTCACAAATTAGCACTTGCGTGTCCCTCTCTATAGTAGGTTGGATGAATAGCTCAAGTGCAAGAAATAGCCCACAGCCATTGGGTCCAGCATTGGGAACAAAGTCCTCATAAATCCCTGGCTCCGTATAGCTCTGGCCATTGAGGGCATAGGATTCTCCCTCGCAGATTTGCTCGTAGAGCAACTGATTGCCAGGGTCTTGAACCGTGATTTGGACGTCATCTACAAGGTCTAGACAATCATTACTGATTTGAACAGAATAATTGCCAGAAGCCGCAACAGTAATACTGCGACTGGTATCCCCAGTCGACCATAGGTATTCGCTAGCGGGGAAATTACCAGCGTCTAAAACCAGGCTTTCTCCTTG
>JBCBDH010000955.1:0-2067 GCA_038529855.1 Bacteroidota bacterium
GTCATTTTGTATAAGAGCACCTCTTTGTCAATCGAATCAGCTCCTTGAAGGTTGACATAGCCAGAAACACCATATTGAGCCAGGGATAAATGAGCGAATAAGCAGAGCGAAAGACAGAAGAAGAGCTTTTTCATAAAGACTTTTTTTTAAGCATATCCTTACAAAAATCGGTAATTTCGGAAATAAGATCAATCAGTCTGTTGGAAATTCCTGGAATTCAAGCCCCAATTCCAAAAAAGCATCAATGATTGGGAAGAATAAATCAGTGGTTTCTTCAAAATCGTGGAGTAGGATAATTTCAGCAGCATCTGGGCGTCCCAACCAACGAGCTTCCTCTTCAATCATCCCTCGACACTCTCCTGGCGCCTGCTCCCTCATCCTGGCCAGCACATCTGATAAATCGCGAATACCCAATACGGGCTTCCCCATTAAACAAGACCACTCTAGCGTATCAAAAGTCCAATGCCAATCCACCTCTTTCAGTAAATTGGCCTCCCTATAGTAACGATAGGGAATATCCTCAAAAGCGGGCTGGCTATAACCCATACCGCGAAGGATGGCCTGCAAAATTTGCCCCCGCCGTCGCCCCCGCTCCTCCAAGGGCTCAAAAATCTTCCCACGCCGCAAATCGCCCTTATCGCCAAAGGGAAAGCGAAACCACTTCACTGGCCGCTCCTGCCCCGCCTCCCTATAACACTGGTCAATCAACCGATCAGTGCGGTCAATCTCCTCATAGGCTTGCTCGATAGAGATATTGGAAAAGTAGGGATGATGAAAAGAGTGATTACCAATAATAAAGCCTTTCTGAATGGCATCTACAACAGCTGAGGCATTGCGCTCCATCAAATCGCCCCTACAGAAAAAAACGGCAGGAATATTAAAGCGTCGAAGATAGTCGACCTTGGAAGTCATATCCTTGGTCGGACTATCGTCGATGGTCATATAAACGGGCTTTGCCAAAGCTTAGCCCTCAATTTCTTCTCTTTGTAAATCAATCCCCAACTCGTCTAGCTGCTCTTGATCAACTGGCGATGGCGCATCGATCATCATATCGCGGCCCTGATTATTTTTGGGGAAGGCGATAAAGTCGCGGATAGAAGATTGGCCCTTCATGACCGCACAGATGCGATCAAAACCAAAGGCAATACCTCCGTGTGGAGGAGCGCCAAATTCAAAAGCCCCTAGCAGAAATCCAAACTGTGCCTCTGCTTCTTCCTTGGTGAAGCCCAGTAGATCAAAATTGCGGGATTGCAGGTCGCGGTCGTGGATACGAATAGAGCCCCCTCCAATTTCTGAACCATTGATGACTAAGTCATAGGCATCAGCGCGAAGGCTTTTAAGGGTTTCGTGGTCTCCGCTGAGCATTCGATCGACATCGTCTTTTTTGGGCGAAGTAAAAGGATGGTGCATCGCATGGAAACGCTCGCTTTCTTCATCCCATTCCAGCAAAGGGAAATCCAAGACCCAAAGCGGTTTGAAAGCATAGGGATCGATCAGTTCCATTCGACGGCCCATTTCCAGGCGCAGTTCGCTCAGTCGCTTACGGGTTTTTTCGGTCTCCCCAGAAAGGATGAGCAACATATCGCCTTTTTCCGCTCCAAAAGCCTGACCCCAGGCTTGTAGATCTTCATCGCTGTAGAATTTCCCAACAGAAGACTTCACCGTTCCATCTTCATTAAATTTGACATAAACCAAGCCCTTTGCTCCAATCTGCGGACGCTGCATCCACTCCGTGAGCTTTTTGATGTCTTTATTCGAATAGTGGTCAGCTTGGCCTTTGGCGCAAATACCTACGATGAGTTCTGCACTATCAAAAACACCAAATCCCTTGCCTTTGGCCAGCTCATTCAATTCCACAAAGGTCATATCAAAACGCAGGTCAGGTTTATCAGAACCATAGAGTTGAAGTGCATCGTCATAAGACATGCGAGGAAAATCAGGTAATTCTACACCAATCGTTGCTTTGAATAAGTGCTTGGTCAGCCCCTCAAAAGTATTGAGGATATCTTCTCGAGTAACAAAGGCCATTTCGCAGTCAATCTGGGTAAACTCTGGCTGGCGATCCGC
>JBCBDH010000956.1:0-2064 GCA_038529855.1 Bacteroidota bacterium
CTGGGCTTTTTCGGGATGCTGAAGGACAAATTGCATCCGCTCTGCAAAGGCCGCCACTTCATAGGAATTAGCCCAGCAGATTGGCGAAAAGGGTAAAGCCCTGGGCTTGCGCGAGTTCAATTACCTCAACTATGGCCCCAAGCTTCGAACCTTTCTCGAACAATTGTCTTGACGAATTAGTGATATGGCAAAAAAACGCATCGCCATTTTTGGCATCAAATACTTCCCTTCTAAGGGCGGCACCAGTAGGATGGTAGAAAATCTGCTGCTCGAACTCAAAGATCAGTTTGATTTTACGGTGTATTGCTATCGCCATGAGCAAGCGGAGGGCCATATTCCAGGCGTCCAAACCATCCAATTTGCGGAGCTGCCCATCAAAGGAATTGGGGTATTTTGGTATTACCTGCGCTGCTGTTTTCATCTAATGTTTAGCGGGCAATACGATTTGATACATGCGCACAAAACCGATGGCGCTTTTTTCCTGCCTATCCTTGGCTGGAAATACAAAGTGATCATCACCTCCCATGCCCTCCCCTATCTCAACGACAAATGGTCTGGACTGGGCAAGCTTTATTTCAGACTGGCCGAGCGCATCTATATGCACAGCCGCCAAACTCGAACGGCCGTCTCCAAAACACAGACTGAATACTATACACAGACCTATCAAAAACCCGTCAGCTACATCCCCAATGGCATTCATAAAGTCAAGGAAGTGCAAGCAGAATTAGCGGATGAACTACTTCACCAACACCAGGTAGAAGGCGATTATCTGTTCTTTGCCGCTCGCCGCCTCATCCCCCTAAAAGGCTGTCATACCCTACTAGAAGCCCTCAAATTGATCCAATTCAAAGGAACCTTACTAATCGCTGCAGATGCCAAGCAATTACCTGCTTACACGGAGCAATTGAAAAGAGCGGCTAGAAATCTGGATGTACGCTTTTTGGGTTATGTGGGAGATATGGCCATACTCAATGCCCTCATTCATCGTGCCCAGTTCTTTATCTTCCCCTCTGAGCTGGAAGGAATGTCGATGATGTTATTGGAGGTGGGAAGTTTGGGGACCCCAATGATTTGCAGCGATATCCCCCAAAATAAAGCGGTCTTTGATGAGCGAGAGGTCTTGTATTTCCGATCGGAAAATGCACCTGACCTGGCCCAAAAAATCCAATGGGCCTTTCGACATCCCAAGGAGATGCAACAACGCGCCCAAGCCGCTAAAAAGACCATAGAAAGTGAATACCTGATCTCTCATATCGTCAAACAGTACACCCAGCTTTATCAGCACCTGACCCAAGCTACTGACTAAGTCTTCACCATGAATCACTATCGAAAAAAGCAGCTCATCCGCACTGTAGCCCCTTGGCTCAATCGGCTACAATTGCCGCGCTTTTTTGAGCGGAGCTGTGCAGGGATGGGGCATATTCTGACTTTTCACCGCGTCATTCCCGACCGAGGGGAAGGGCGAATACACAATCACGAGAGTCTGGAAGTCAGCCCTGTGCAATTGCAACAGACCATCCAATTTTACCGAGAAAAGGGTTATGCCTTTTATTCGCTCGATCAAGTCTATGAAGCCCTGCTTGAAGGACGAAGCAAGGAGCCATTTGTCGCTTTTACTTTTGATGATGGTTATATTGATAATTATACCATTGCCTATCCTATACTCAAAGCAGCAGGTATTCCCTTTTGCCTTTACATTTGTACGGATTTCCCCGATCATCAAATCCTTATCTGGTGGTATTTATTGGAGGATATGATCCAGGCACAGTCCCAAATTGAATTTGAATGGGGAGGTCAAAGCTATCAATTCCCAGCCAGTAGCCAGGCAGAAAAAGAGCAGACCTTTGACCATATCCGAAAATTTATTAACCAGTCCTTTCAAAAAGAGCAGTGGACGGCTTTACTCCAAGCCGTTTTTCAAAATTATCCTGTTGACCTTTTTACCTATACGACCCAATTAGCGATGACCTGGACAGATATACAGGCGATTAGTCAAGATCCATTGGTGACCATTGGTGCGCATAGCCAGCCTCAGAAAGTTGAATCAGGGGGTAGTGATGCTGG
>JBCBDH010000957.1:0-2051 GCA_038529855.1 Bacteroidota bacterium
GCCGAACAGCTCGGACAAGTTATCGATCACTTGATCGAGATGGAGCAAAAAGAAATGGAGGAAAAGCAGCAGGGAAGATAGTTATCAAGAGGAGGTCCACCATCTTTTTAGGTGGTCCAGCCAATTATTTGGCTTGGCTAGTTCAGGATTTTTAGGCATTCCTAAAAAAGCCTGTTCCTTAAATTTGGTGTAGTAATGGTAGTCTTTCCAAGGAGCCGTTATTAGATCATAATTGGCAAAAAGCCATGCTTTAGCAATTGTTCTTACTTCTTCGGGAATAGCATTGGGAAATTGCAGGCGGTGAAGAAAGTAAATGGTGGCGACTGTACTTTCGTAAACTATGTAAATGGCAGGTCCTTTGTTCTTTCGTTCCTGCTCTAACATAGGGTAAAATTCAATAGGTCCAGCATTTGTATTTACTTCATACTTTTCTCGCTGTCCGATTTTTTCCTGCCATTGCGCCAAATACGAAGCTTGATGTTGGGCCAGCCAGTCATCTAGGGCTTGCATCATCTCCTCTGGCAATGAATCTCCTCTGACTCGCACCTTATTCCTAAGATCAAAAGTGGCAGAGTAAAATTCAAAATAGATATTGACATAGGGAACAAGCTCAAGCTGCGAGTAACAATTGATAGGGTGAACGATAGAAATATCCTCCATTCCTGCATATTGCTCTAGAAAATCTTGAGCAAATTTCTGAGGCTCTGTAGGGAAATCAACCACCAAATGTTGATTCACTCGATAAAAAAATAGCTCGTTATCCTTTCTCGTACAAAAGCTCAATTTCCCAGGCCCAAATTGAATCCCTTTATCCATAAGCTCACTCTGAAACACTCGCTTGCCCTTTTCCATATCCACAATCCTAAACGCTCCGCTCCCTTCGATCGCCATATACTGATCATTGGCTAAAAACTGACTGCTGAACAAACCATCTTTCTGCCCATCAATTGTATAAGTCTGCAGCGGATGGCTCAAATCTTCGATTGCATAGACTTTTAACTCATATGCTACAGAAGAATAAGCTGGACCTATTTGGACCGCAATTCCTGCTATTTTATCTCCCGCATCATTAAAGTGATGATCAATAGAGGTCTCCGTATTTTGGCCAAGTGCCTGCGGATGGATAAAGGGTATTTGGCGTTCCTTAGGCGGCCACAAGAAAAATACCTTATTGTGATATCCTCCATGATCGTAATCAGCCAGACCAAAAAAGAATTGTCGAGATGGATGCATCGCTAAATCCTGGCATTCCATTTCTTCCTTTTCCTCTTCTTCCTCACATTGGATATTCGTCCTAAGCGAAACCCATTCATAAGCCCCGCTTGCCCATTCCCAAACCAATAGATAAATATGATTTTCCAATTTCGCTTGCACCCAAATTTGCTCTTTGTCCAAAAAATCCCCCTGGTCAAATTTAATTCTTCTCCCTAAAGCTGCTGCTTTCAATTGAGCGACCAATTCTTTGCTCTCCCAGGAATAAACCCATATTTCATCATGGAGAAAAAAAACGATGTGTTCACCGTCCTGATCACTAATCAAATGGCTTGGATTTCCAAATCTTCGCAAAACTGAAAAGTCAACTGGGTGACTATCCACTACCTGCTGATCCAAGACCTTAATCAAAGACATCGCTTGCTCCTCTTTGATCAACGCGATGATCTCATTCGTTGGTTTATTCCAATAGTGATGTATGATTTTACCCGAAAGAGAAAGGTATCCTTCTTGGTGTATCGCAGGGTTATTAGTAATCATGCTTTTCAATGCTTAAATCTGATTATTCCAAATTGTATAAGTGCCAAATAATACCATGGCACAGATCATAAAATGGATTACTTTTTTCTTTGTATTAGAGAAGAGCCACGCTACATCTTTAACTAACTGCGGATTCCTTATTTCCAGTCTCTTTTTCAATTGATCGTTGATAGTATCCATCATTTTCATCATGATATATCCCAATGACACACACAACAAGCTCAGTAATATTTTCGTGAGAAATTCCATTATTATCTTTACTCAAGTTAATAAAAAAAGCAGCAGGTCTTTGGCCTGCT
>JBCBDH010000958.1:0-2049 GCA_038529855.1 Bacteroidota bacterium
ATTTAAGATGGGGAATCCCAATAAAAACTTTAAACATACCGAACACAATCGTAGCTTTACCATCGACGAAGTACTCGACAGTGCTTCCTCTGAGGCCGGAAAAAAATAAAAATATGCTCAAGCAGCTCTTCAAAAAGTCCTTACAATTTGTATTGGGCAAGGAGTCTGGCTTATATCTTCGATTGTATCATCTGTATAAGCCCTCCCGCTTTCCCTCGCTTAATCACCTCATTGATACCTATGCCAAGCAAAAAGAAGAGATTGTTTTTGTCCAAATTGGTGCCAACGAAGGACAGGTGGAAGATCCCATCTATTATCATATCCGCATGAGCAATTGGCGAGGTATCCTTGTCGAGCCCCAGCAGGCAGAATTTGAATTGCTCAAAAAAAACTATCGCCACAGTGCTCATCTTCATTTTGAACAGCTTGCCATTTCTGATAGGGTGGGAGAGCGAAAGTTTTACTACATCGAAAAAGACAAAGGAAATGTTCCGCATTGGGTGAGCAAGTTGAGTAGTTTTGATGAATCCATTCCTCGCCAGGTCCTGGAACGCTATCCACAGGCACAAATTTCCCACACGATGGTCCAATGCACCACACTAATGGAGCTATTGGCCAAACACCAAATCGAAAAGCTCGACTTTTTGATGATCGATACGGAAGGCCATGACTATGAAATTCTAAAAACCCTTGATTTGGACCGCTATCGACCTGAGGTAATTATTTTTGAAAATAACCACCTTTCTAAATCCGATTATCAGGCGGCATTAGATCAGTTATCGGCTAAAGGCTATTTACATTACCAATTTGATTATAACACCGCTAGTTTTACCCATACGGAATTAGTCCAATCCTATCGTACACAATTGTTAGTCCACTAATATGAAATCCAAATTGTTGATTTTATCCCTCTTCATTAATTTCGTCTCGCTTGTTGGTTTGCTTTTTTTGATTCAAAAGCTGGGCGGCCCGCGTTATATCCTTTTCAAGATGCGTCATCTAGGCGTAGCGGGGGTTTACGAACACAAAAAAAGCATCCAAGCTGATCTGAGCATTGATTCTACGGATATCGTTTTTATGGGCAATAGCATTACGGCCCAGGGCCCTTGGGTCGAGTTTTTTGATCAACCACGCATCAAAAATCGAGGGATTGAAGGCGATGTGACCCAGGGTATCCTGGAGCGCTTAGCCCATATGCTCAAAACACCTCCTGCCCAACTGTTTCTACTCATTGGCATCAATGATCTCATTGCCAATGATCCAGCCCATGTGCTTAAAAACTATCGCCGTATCCTTGAGGAATTAGCGGAAAAAGCACCCCAGACGCAGGTGATTATTCAAAGTATCTATCCCGTTAATGACAATTTGCGAAAAAATGGCATCGACCACCAGGACATCCTGGATATCAATACAGAACTAGAAAAAATGGTAGCAGAATTTGGGATGATCTATGTAGATTTGCACCCTCTTTTGGCCAATGCCCAAGGGAAGCTCAATGCCGAATTTAGCATCGATGGCATCCACCTCAATAGCAAGGGATATGCCGTAGTTCGAAAGGCGCTCGAACCCTATGTCAATGCCCCAAATACAGGCCAATAATGGCCTGGTAATTGAAAGATTAAGGATATGATTTTTAACAGCCTGGCCTTTTTGGTTTTTATTGCCATCTTTTTGCCGCTTTACTTTTCGATGAAGGGAAGGGCCAGGTTGATGCTTTGCCTGGCGGCCAGCTATTTTTTTTACAGTTGGTGGGATTGGCGTTTTCTGAGTTTGATCATTACCTCTACGCTGATTGATTATTTGGTGGGGCTGCGTTTGGAAGGGGAGGAGGACCAAAGTCAGCGGAAACGCCTTTTGGTGATCAGTATGGTCGTCAATCTGGGCTTTCTGGCCTTTTTCAAGTATTTCAACTTCTTTGTCGATTCCTTTGAGACCATGATGTTGTCGATGGGCGTAGAACCGTCCTGGAATACGCTGAATATCATTCTACCTGTTGGTATTTCCTTTTACAACTTTCAGTCAATGAGTTATACCATTGATGTGTATTAT
>JBCBDH010000959.1:0-2048 GCA_038529855.1 Bacteroidota bacterium
AAAAATTACCTTCTGTAAGGGAGATATTCATGAACCTGGTAAAAGAGGTACGCGCCTAAAGTTGGAGGCATGATCACTTACCATAAACCTGATATAAAATTAAAGACATGAAACAGATTCTCAACATCATACGACGAGAATTCGTCACACGGGTGCGCAGCGGTTCCTTTATCGTCTTCACCCTACTTGCCCCCATCATCTTTATACTTCCCTTTGTATTCTTGATGATCTGGCAAGCTGTAAGCTCCCCACCAACAACCGTTGCCGTAGTAGATGACTATGGACTCTTTGAAGACAAACGCGATAAATTTCTCGCAGGAGGAATGCCCTTTGTCAAAATGAAAGCGCCACTAGATAGCGTGAAGAATAAAATTACAGAGGAGACAGATACTTATATCGGTTTACTCTACGTCCCTGAAAACCTGGTTCTGGAAGGAAAAGACGGTCAAAACATCCAATACATCGTCAAAGACCGACCAAGTGATCCTAAGAAGTACGCAGCAATTGAGCAATACGTCAATGAAAAGCTGCTAAAGGCAAAACTGCTATCCGTTTCTTCAACAGAAGTCAATGTCGATGCCCTTAGTCAGAGTTATCATCTCGAAGATGTAACGCTTAATCCCAAAAACTTTGGTCTGATCCGCATCGCAACGACAATGGCCTATATCATGGGCATGGTGATGTACCTCATGCTAATCGTCTACACCAACTCCCTGGTCAAAGGGGTAATGGAAGAAAAGCAAAACCGAATTGTGGAAGTGATCTCTATGGTCGTCAAACCCTTCCACCTCATGCTCGGAAAGATCATTGGAATCGGTTTGGTAGGATTGGTACAACTGATCATTGGATTTGGATTGGCTAGTCTATTCATCAAACTTGTCAAATGGATCAGCACCCTTGCCTTTGACATCAGTTTTGACCAACAGGTAGAAGATAATGGAAGCTTCTTTGATCTCCAAAGCCTACTGTCCAACTACACTATGCTGCCACTGACAAAGATCATGATCTTCGTACCAATATTCTTCATCTGCGGCTTCTTGCTCAACGGCGCCATCTCCGCTGCCATTGGCTCGACCACCAATGAAGAAGGCGACGCCTCGCTGGCTTTCCTCGGCAACTTTATGAACATCATAGCCATCTACGTTGCCATGCTAGCAGTGGGATTCCCAGAGAGCACCTTTGCAGAAGTATCCTTGTACATCCCCTTCCTCTCGCCGATCGTACTGCCGGCCATGTTGCCCTATGATTTGCCCCTATGGAAGATACTGCTATCCCTGAGTATTCTCATTGGAACTTTCTTCCTAATGACCTACTACGCCGCTAAGATTTATCGACTATCCATACTGACCTACGGAAATAAAATACGCGTCAAGGACATCGTACAGATGATCCGAACAGCATAAAGAACTAAGTCTCTTATCAACAACCCTGATCTTGCCAAAGGCTTTCATGGCAAATGAAATATGTTGGAAGCCCCTTCAAATTAAATTTTTTCAAAATTCTATTAAGATGAACAACCAGAAATTTTTCCCAATCGAAGAAACTGAATTCAGAAACCGCATGTACTTCAACGCTGCAGAATCTACTGAAGCTGACGCCATCAGCGCTGTAAACCCTGACGAGCAAGCAGATACTCAATTGGACTTCGCCTCTTGCCTCGGTAGTGCTGGTAGCCTTGGAACCTTTGGTACAGGAACTGGATGCTTGGGTACTGCAGGTACAGCAGGTACTTATGGCTGCGGTCGCATCCAGGAAGTATAATTAAAAAGTAAGTATTTGACTAAACGATACAACACGTAATTAACGACGGGAGTGTCTTTTCAGAGGCACCAGCCCCTAAAAGACCTCCCACTTTTACCGTACTATTCGCTCTGTTGATTAGGCTTAATTTTCACATACTGCAGAAAGGTGGCTTTAGTTCGAATTCCGCCTGGATGCACACAAACAGCAAAGTCATGAAAAAGCTATTTATTGGTCTGTTTTTCCAGGATATCGCCGAGCTGTAGTTGTTGGGCAGACAGGGCATTTAGACTGATAAAGAAAAACAG
>JBCBDH010000960.1:0-2043 GCA_038529855.1 Bacteroidota bacterium
AGCATTTAAACTTTAGTATTTTGATAACGTGTATTTATTTGCTCGCGCTCTAGCCCGCAAAGAAACTTACACAGTTCTCACACAGACAGCCCTGGTACTGCTGTCTCAAGGAGGCCAGGGTTTGGGAATACAGCTTATCTGTACAAGTACAATATTCTCCACCGTAGCAGATAAAAGGCGTACCACAACGCGGACAAGCCTGAACAAAGCTATCGCTCACCTCAATGGCAGAACGCCCTACGGGCTCGCCTGGTATGGGGTTTTCTTTGCGTACCCGTACCCGCACCTCTTGCATTGTACTGAATTGGTGTTTGAGTCCATCGATGATCAAAAAAATTAACTTTTCGATCAGCTTAACTGGTTTCCGCATGACGGATTGACAAATGAGGTAAACCGTTTCGTAATTGATCGTCTCTCCAAGCTCATCAGTCATCGCTGCATCCTCAACAGCCGTTTCGATGTATACATCGACGATGTAATAATTACCGCTGAGTCGTTCTTCTTCATAGACACCGTGGTAGCCGTAAAAACGCATATCTTCCAAGGAGAGTAGGGCCATAAGTTGAAAAATTTTGAGCCACAAAAGTAAGGAAGTAATTGGACAAATGTTATGGCCTTTGTCGCCCTTATTTTAAAGCCTGGAGAGATTTGTTAGGAGGAAGCACCAGATTTTGGTCAAATTTTGGCCGGAATAGCATTGTTCGTGGCTTCATTGCCCTTAAATCCGTATTTTTGTCGTGATTTCTCAATTTGACTACCAACAAGACAGGGCAGGCAAAAGACCTGCTCAACCAAATAAAATCATTTGATATGATAGAAAACGGCAAATCAACAGCTACGATTGAAGCCCGTGTACGCGAAGATCGCTTTCAGGGGCATGATTACTACCAAATCGACGAATTGCTGAGTGAAGAACACCTATTGGCCAGAGCCTCTGTGCGAGATTGGGTGAAAAAGGAAGTTAGCCCTATTATTGAGGCTTACTCAGAAAAGGCAGAATGTCCTACTCATTTGTTTCAAGGCTTGGCCGATATTGGCGCCTTTGGTCCCAGTCTACCCGTAGAATACGGCTGTGGCGGAATGGATGAGATCTCTTATGGTATTATTATGCAGGAACTCGAGCGCGGGGATTCAGGGGTGCGTTCTATGGCCTCTGTACAGGGTTCTCTGGTGATGTATCCAATTTATCGCTTTGGTTCAGAAGAACAAAAAAGAAAATACCTCCCCAAATTGGCCAAAGGCGAATTAATTGGTTGTTTTGGCTTGACAGAGCCCGACCATGGTTCAAATCCCAGCGGTATGGTCACCAATATTAAGGATGATGGCGATGCTTATATTTTGAATGGCGCTAAGATGTGGATCACTAATTCTCCATTAGCAGATATCGCTATTGTTTGGGCCAAGGATGAGGAGGGCAAGATTCGCGGAGTAATTGTCGAGAAAGGCATGAAGGGCTTTACGGCACCTGAAATCCACGGTAAGTGGTCTTTACGCGCTTCCATTACTGGCGAATTGGTCTTTGAAGATGTTCGCGTTCCCAAATCAAATATATTGCCCAACGTCAAGGGACTCAAAGGGCCTTTATCCTGTTTGTCCAAAGCGCGTTATGGCATTGCTTGGGGAGCGATTGGTGCGGCTATGGATTGCTATGATTCAGCACTGCGCTATTCTATGGAGCGGGAGCAATTTGGCAAACCCATCGCTCAGTTTCAGCTTACGCAGAAGAAATTAGCAGAGATGATTACCGAAATCACCAAGGCACAACTATTGGCTTGGCGTTTGGGAACTTTGGCCAATGTAGGAAAGGCTTCTCCTGCTCAAATCTCTATGGCCAAACGCAACAATGTGAAGATGGCACTGGACATTGCTCGCGAAGCTCGCCAGATTCATGGAGGAATGGGGATTACCAACGAATATCCAGTGATGCGCCATATGATGAACCTAGAAACAGTGTTGACCTACGAAGGAACACATGACATCCACTTACTGATCACAGGCATGGATGTCACAGGGCTAAATGCTTTCTTGAGAATGGTCTATTTG
>JBCBDH010000961.1:0-2038 GCA_038529855.1 Bacteroidota bacterium
ACCTTTTATACCCTGCAACAAAAACGCAAAAATGAACGCTTACTCGCCAGTGAAAAAGAAGCGCAGTATCATCAAGAGATTCGCCTTATGGAGCAAGCCATGGAGCTTGAAGCCATTAATGCCAGCATCGACGGGCAGGAGCAGGAGCGCAAGCGAATAGCTGAGGCGCTACACGACAGTATGGGCTCCCTCCTCTCTGCTGTGCAAATGCATTTTAAAACCTTGATGAACACCGCGATCTCCGCTCAAAACGAAAAAGCACTTTATCACAAAACACAAAACCTTATACAGGAAGCTGTTACCTTCAATCGTCAAATCGCCTATGAAATGATGCCGCCTACCTTGATGAAGCTCGGCCTGCCTACCGCCGTTGAGTCTTTAGTAGATAAGGCCCGTGGGCCAAAGTTGGATTTGGAATTAGACGTTTTTGGATTGAATGGGCGCCTGCCCGAAAAACTGGAGCTGACGCTTTATCGAAGTCTGGAAGAATTGCTCAATAATCTTATCAAACATGCCAATGCATCTGAGGTGACCGTACAGCTTGCGGGCGACGAATCGGAAATCACCTTGATCGTAGAGGATAATGGCTGTGGATTTGAATACGACCCCAGCAATCCCAATTATGGAATGGGGCTGAGCAATATCCAATCCCGAATTCGCCATCATGGGGGTACCTTCGAAGTGGATAGTTCTCCTAATAATGGGACGACGATTATTATCAATATTCCCAAGGACAGCAGCTAACCGATTTCTTCAAAGCAACAAAATGCGCAGAATGAATAAGAACGAAAGTGTAAAAATCCTAATTGCTGATGATCACCAATTGGTGATTGATGGCATTAAATCGCTCCTTGCCGATCGACCGGAAATAGAAGTCGTAGGAGAAGCACTCAATGGAGTGGAACTACTCAAAGTACTCAAAAATACTTTACCTGATATTATCCTAATGGACATCAATATGCCCAATATGGATGGCATTCAAACAATGAAAAAACTTAAAGACCTGGAAGAAAAAGCAAAGGTCCTTATTTTATCGACCCACGATGATGTCCGCTTGGTTCGCGAAATCCTTCGATTAGGGGCCAAGGGCTATGTGCTCAAATCCGCTTCCCAGGATGAATTGATCTGTGCCATTCTAACCATCGCGAAAGGAGAACAGTACTTCAGTAAGGAAATCTCTGATAAGATTATGCGATGGGTAGCGCAAGACGAACAGAAAAGCGGGGAAAGCAAGGAAGCTATGCTACCCGTTTCCCTGACCAAAAGAGAAAAGGAAATTCTTCGATACATCGCCATGGAGTTCAGCGGCCCGCAAATCGCCAAAGAACTTCACATCAGTATCAATACTGTAGAGACGCACCGAAAAAACTTACTCCGTAAAACCAAAGCAAAGTCGACGGTTGGCTTAGTTAAATATGCTATGAAACACGATTTGATTTGATCCTTCTCGCCAACTCACTAGATTTGGTGATTTTTTTTAATACCTATTTCGGTGATGGTTTGGCCCTTATTTATGACTTATCTTAGAGCATTTAAAGCCATGAAAACTAACCCACACATGATTGATTAATTAAAAGGCATTTTTTCTTTTTACTCAATAATCCCAATGGTTGGAATGAGGGAGTCGTGCGATGACCCAATGCCTTTGCTAGGTCTAGATAAAAGATGATGTGAATAAGTTAATACGCTCTTGATCCCGATTCGCTCGTCAAGCTTGCTCGTAATTTGCGGGCGGTCGGGACTTTTTTTACCTAAATCCAATCCCTTTCCTGGGTTCAATTTCTTCTTCCATGATGCGGAAATCGGAAATGTCCTCCAGTTTGACGGTGCCAATCAGTTCAGGACTGCGCTCTTTGGCGGGCAGATCTGCCATACGTAGGTTTTGGCGGCGAATGGTTTCCTGAACGATTTTGCGGATGGTACGGGCATTGCCAAAATATTTGTGCTTGTGGTCAATGAGTTGGCTGAAGTATTGGTCGAGCTGTTGGAGCGCAGCGGGTTCCATTTGGAGGGATTCGCTGGCCAGCATGAGCTGAGC
>JBCBDH010000962.1:0-2035 GCA_038529855.1 Bacteroidota bacterium
GCATCAGATTGAAAGGACTTATTGTTGAGGCTGTTCAATAAGGTATAAAAATCCAATATCATCAAGTAGTTTTTGGGAAAGCGCTTATAAAAGCTAATATAGCCTTGTGCATAAGCCAGGACCTTTTCCAGACCATTATTCCCCGTCAAGCGCAGGTCGACAAAGTTCTCCAAAAAGAGGTGGAAGGATTTATTGACAACGGCCAGATATAGGTTTTCCTTGTTCTCAAAATACTTATACAAAGTCGTTCTACTACAACCAAACCTCTTACAAACATCTGAAATAGAAGTCTTTGTGTATCCCTTCTCAAAAAAAACATCCTCTGCAGCCGAAATCAGATTGCTCTTCCTACTATTCCTTATTTCCGATCTCATAGGTGCAAAATAAAGGTATTTCAAGAATTAACAGAAAAAAAAGAAAATCAAATAATGGACATCGTGTTCATTTTTATTTACCTTTAAGCATTAATGGACATGGTGTCCATTTTATAAGACCTATTGATGAATCGCCCCGTTTATATCCTTGGTGGTGCCCAAACAGATTTCTCCTACCACTGGCATAGAGCTGGAAAGGAAATTTCCGATTTACTTCATGCCAGTTTTGAAGCGGCCCTTTCTCATTGTCAAATTGATCTTAAGGATATACAAAGTGCGCATGTGGGCAACTTTGTAGGAGAGCTATTTTGTGGACAAGGACAATTGGGGGCCATGCTGGTTAGCCAGTTTCCAGAATTGGCTGGCATTCCTACTGCTCGCCATGAGGCCGCTTGTGCTTCAGGTAGCATAGCCATCTTAGCGGCGATGCGGGAAATAGAAGCTGGATATTATGACTTGGTTGCGGTGTCTGGTGTGGAGCTGATGCGAAATGTGGATGCAAAAACAGCATCAGATTATCTGGGAGCAGCAGCTTGGGTTGGTCATGAGGCAATGGACGCCAAATACCCCTGGGTCAGCTTATTTGCAGAACTTCGAGATTACTATGCAGAGCGCTTTGGTATCCAAGAAGAACACCTCGCTGCTATCGCTCAAATCAATTATGCCAATGCCAAAAGAAATCCCTATGCCCAAACTCGAAATTGGGAACTTCCCCCTGAATATTTTGCCAGCAAGGAAGAGACCAATCCCATCGTAGAGGGTTCGCTCAGAAAATCAGATTGTAGCAGAATCACTGACGGCAGTGCTACCCTCTTTTTGGCTTCCCAAGAATTTGCAGCAACCTATGCCCAAAAGCACAATCTAAGACTAGAAGACTTAGCGCTAATCAAGGGTTGGGGGCATCGAACAGGCCCCCTAAGTCTCCGCCAAAAGCTCCAACACAGCGATCAATTGGCCTATCCTTTCCCCCATCTCCATGGCGCCATAACAGATGCGCTAGGACGAGCGGGCTTGCAGAAAGCTGCACAGCTAGACGCCCTAGAAATACACGATTGCTTTACCATCTCTGCCTATGCCGTCCTGGAACATTTTGGCTTGACGGCAGCAGGAGAAGCTTGGCGGATCATTGAAGATCAAAGCATCACTTTTGAGGGAAAACTACCCGTCAATCCAAGTGGAGGACTCATTGGTGCTGGGCACCCAGTAGGTGCTACGGGCGTTCGAATGATGCTGGATGCCTACAAACAAGTCGCTGGCCAGGCAGGAGACTATCAAGTGGAAGGCGCTCGTGACATTGGCCTTTTAAATATCGGTGGCAGCTTTACGACTGTCGCCAGTTTTGTAATAGGAAAATCCTAAACATCCAAAAATATTGACCTATGAAAAATGGTGTAATGAACTATGCCCTAGAGGCCGCCAATCCTTATCTTTTAGGCCCTTACGCACCTGTTTTCAAAGAAATCGTTGCGACCAATCTAGAAGTAATTGGCGAAATCCCCAAAGACATTCACGGCTCTTATGTTCGCAATGGTCCCAATCCGCGATTTGAGCCCAAAGGACATTATCACTGGTTTGATGGAGATGGAATGCTCCATGCCATTCAGCTGGAAATTCGTCGTTCTGACCCATCTGTTTCTGTAGGTGGCCTTGCCGTTTTCCAG
>JBCBDH010000963.1:0-2031 GCA_038529855.1 Bacteroidota bacterium
GACCGCCCCCCAACATTGTAGAAAGTGTTCCTGCTACCAAACTCACACTGCCTACCGTCAAAGCATAAGGCAATTGAGTTCTCTGGCCTCAGATTGCAACCACATCGACCACGTCCGTACCCAATTGCCTTATGCTTTGACGGTAGGCAGTGTGAGTTTGGTAGCAGGAACACTTTCTACAATGTTGGGGGGCGGTCTGTTAATCAGCTTTATTTTATTGATTGTTAGTTTGGTTTTATTGTATGTGATTGTCTCTCGCTTTGGCCATCAAACAGCAGAGGCTTGATGAAATCTCTGCCAATCTTATTGAAAGAGATTCACCAATGCCGAATTTGTGAGCCTCACTTACCGCTTGGACCCAGACCTGTTCTTAGCGCATCGCATAGTGCGCGTATTTTGATTATTGGCCAAGCACCAGGGACGAAGGTACACGCCAGCGGTATTCCCTGGGATGATGCAAGTGGTCGACGATTAAGAGAATGGCTGCAACTTGGTCATGAGGATTTCTATGATATCCAGAAAATAGCCATTATCCCAATGGGTTTTTGCTATCCTGGTAAAGGAAAATCAGGCGATTTGCCTCCTCGTAAGGAATGTGCTCCGCAGTGGCATTCAGCCTTATTAAAACATATGCCTAAGCTGAAGTTGACCTTGTTAATTGGTCGCTATGCGCAAAACTATTATCTAAAAAAGAGCGCCAAGAAAAACCTGACCGAAACCGTCAGAAGCTATCCCGACTATTTGCCCCATTTTATGCCGCTCCCCCATCCTTCTCCGCTCAATTTGCGATGGCTGCGCCGCAACGATTGGTACGAAAAAGAAGTCGTTCCCGTTTTACAATCCCTCGTTCAAGACGCCCTAAAACCCAATTGAAATGAATACTCGCTACCAATGGCTGTTTTTTGACCTGGATCGCACCTTGCTGGATTTTGACCGCTCTGCTGATATTGCATTGGAAAAGGCCATGCTCAGTAAGGGAATGGCCTATAAAGCAGTCTATCTGAGCCAGTACAAAAAGATCAATAAAGCCTGTTGGCTAGCCTATGAGCAGGGGCGAATCAGCTCAGAGGAATTGGCGGGTCTGCGCTTTGACTTGTTTTTTAAGGAATTGGGCATCCAAGCTGATCCATTTGCTTTTAATACCCATTATCTGGATCAATTGGCGGCTAATGGTTTTCTCATTGAAGGTTGCCAAAGCCTACTTTCAGAATTGGATAAGCACTTTCGGATGCTGATCATTACCAATGGCCTACAGGCCGTTCAGGGACGGCGTATCCAGCAGATGGGCTTAACCCACTATTTTGAAAAGATCATTATCTCTCAGGAAATTAAAGTGGCCAAGCCCTATCCAGGCTTTTTTGAAGAAGCTTTTAGAAATGCGGATCAACCCTCCAAATCAGACGTCCTGGTAATAGGTGATTCACTGAATACGGATATTAAAGGTGGTAATGATTTTGGCTTAGACACCTGCTGGTTTAACCCCACTCAAACAGATCACCCTGAACAAATTCAACCAACCTATCAAGTCCATTCCCTAAAACAACTAGAAGACCAATTACTCAAAACTGTCGCTTTCGATTGATCGCAAAATCAAAGACATCACGACGATTGTAATGACCAGAGGTATCCAGTGCCATGCGCTCCTCATACACTCGATCCAGACCATCTATTTTCTGAACCAATATGCTTGTCTCCTCGTAAACAGGTCCTAAAATATAATGACCATCAGGACCAATAATTGAACTCCCCCCTTTCAAAACTAAGGCATCAGGTTGGTCTTTCCATTTATCTGGCATTTCTAACTCTGAAGGTAAATCCCTCGCATACATCAGCTGCCCCACAGAAAGCACAAAACAGCGTCCCTCAAAAGCATAGGCCCTGCTAGCTACCTGAAGCAGCTCATGTACATTGGGCCATAAGGCAATATGAATATCTTCGCCTGCTTCATGCATAGCCTGACGGCTGAGTGGCATCCAATGCTCCCAGCAAATCAATCCCCCCAATCGACCAAAGTCCGTTTCAATGGTTTTC
>JBCBDH010000964.1:0-2029 GCA_038529855.1 Bacteroidota bacterium
GACGTATTGGCTGCCGCCAGGGTAGTAGATGCCCAGCTGACCGCCATCGAGCATGTACTCTTCCAGATTGAGGCTGGGATTGCTGGCAGCGTAATCCTTTTCATAGGTGGCCAGGATGATGCCTCCAGGTTCTCTGACATAGGTCGTGGACTTTTCTGGAGCGCCGTTGATGTCATAAGTCGTCTTGCTGATTCGATTGCCTAGTTCGTCATAAGTGAAGCTCATCACTAAGCGATCGCCAGCGTAGTTGCGGATTTCATCGAGTTTGCCAAAGGAGTTGTAGACGAGGGAGATGTTTTTTTCTAAATCCTTTTCGATCTCTCCATTGGCATTGTAGATGTAGTTGTCGACCTGTTGGTTTTGGACATCTCCCATGTCGAGGAAGCCAGCCGCATCTGTGACGTAGCGCAGTTTGTTGGTCGCTGTGGTATAGGCGCTATTGTTGGCTAGAAAATCTGGATGCTCGTAGATGTAGGTCATATTGTCCATATCCGCTCCTGCACCGTTTTTGCGATGCAAAGTCAGGATATTGCCATTGGCATCATAGCTGATGTTTTGGACTTTATAGGCTGTATCTGTATTGGCATTAAAGACCCCATATTTAGGATTGTCATAGTCCCCATCCCCACTGTTATTATTGACTAAGCTAAAGGGGAAGTAGTAACCATAGGTGGCGTCCGTTAGCTGTTGCTTCCAGTCGTACTGGTAGCTGTACATGTGTTGTAGATTGACAGGGGGCTGGATGCTTGTACCGCGTGTATTCCAACGGACACTTTTGATGCGACCGTCAAATTGGTCTAGCCCACCTTCGTCTCTACCATAATTGATATAGGTGCCTTTTCGAACATAGTCAGTCGTATGGTAATCCAGTGCGAGACCAAAAACATCTTTACCAAAACCAATATTGGCACCTAGATAGCCATCCTTTCCTGGATCAGCGAGATTGAGACTGGGATGATTAATGGCTTTCAAAGCGCCATCTATCGTGTAGACATAGTCAATACCCTGTAGCGATTCGCCTAACTCTGTTCTTTTGAGCTGACCCAGTTTATAGAAATCGTAAGCGGCGTGGAGCTTGGGTAAGTCTGTGCCTTCTTTGGTTTCTATGGTTCTCAGATCACCATTATTATCATAGCTGTATAGGTGAACAAATTCCTCTGAAGCATCCCCTTTTTGATAGGTGGCTTGCGTCAAGCGACCAAAGAAATCGTATTGGTAGTCAAAAGTCTTCAGGCCAATTTCTGGGTACTCCTGAACAGCGGCGACCAATTGTCCTTTATGATCGTATTTGTACCAAGTGGTGTGCTCCTCGTTTTTGGACATGGAGACACGACCTTCTACAAAAGTAGACTCATAATTGCTACCTACGGAGTTGGGGAAATTTGTAGCGATTTCGTCAAAAGTAAAATGGGTTTCATCTGCTCGATCTGAACTGGGAAGACCATCCAATTGGTTGCGGATGAGGTCTACGCTAAGCGAACCTGGGGGAGGGGAGGGAGGGCGTAAAGTAGAGGGGAAATAATAGCTGTTGCCACGATATTCTCCTGTCTCAATGCTACGTCCTTGAGCATCATAACTGACGTAACTAAAATGGCCTAATGCTGCCTGACGAGCATCCTGAGAAAACCTCAGCTTGTCTTCATCATCGTAGATGAATTCCGCCAATCCACGGTCAGGGTCCTCCATGGCGACGAGGCGATGCAGCTCATCATAGACCATGGTTTCCCTCATATCGTGAGGAACGGGATCAGCAAAAAATACCTCTCTTACGCCATCTACGCGAAGATAGACATAGCGGACAAAACGATGGACTTCTTTATTTTCATCAAAGCTGACCCAGTTGTTATTGGGATTGGTTTTTACCCTGATGCGTTGTAGACGAACGCGAACCAAGCGAAGATTCAAATTTTCAACATCTTCATTGGTGAAGAGATGATCGATTTGTATATCTTCTTCATCAGGATTGGTAATATCAATTAAGTTATTATTACAATCCATTCCAAAGGTGCGGTAAATCGTACCATTACCT
>JBCBDH010000965.1:0-2025 GCA_038529855.1 Bacteroidota bacterium
ATTCGAACTTTGACCGGATCGAGATAGCTTTCTAGCGGATTTGGACCCGTGGGTTCTGACTAATTCAACCGCCTGTTCAACAGGTCATTATTTAAAAAATTCTTTCAACACTCTAAAATTCAACGCATCATGGCAGATTATCCATTACCAAAATTTCACTTCCAGGTAGAATGGGGGGGAACTAAAATTGGGTTTACGGAAGCTTCCGGCTTGGATGTCGAAACAGAAGTTATTGAATACCGCCAAGGCGCCAGCCCCGAATACCACAAGCTGAAAATGCCCGGTATGCGCAAATATTCTAATATCACCCTCAAGCGGGGCACCTTCGCCTCTGATAATGAATACTACGATTGGTTCAATACCGTCAAACTCAATACCATAGAGCGCCGCGACATCACCTTGAGTCTGCTCAATGAAAACCATGAGCCTGTAGTCGTTTGGAAGGTCAAAAATGCCTGGCCCACTAAAGTACAAAGCACAGACCTCAAAGCCGATGGAAACGAGGTGGCCATCGAAACAATGGAGCTGGTTCACGAGGGCCTCACGATCCAAAATGACTAATACGAATGGCAGATTACTATCCACCTGTCGGCTTTCATTTTGTCGTAGCCTTTGAGCTACCAACGGTGACTACCGGCGACTTCCAATTTCAGGAAGTTTCCGGCCTCTCCGTCAGTCTGGAAACGGAAACCCTGGTAGAAGGTGGGGAAAATCGATTTACCTATGAATTGCCGACGCGAACCAAATACGATCACCTCGTCCTCAAGCGAGGGATGTTGATTGGTTCAGTGCTGTTTCAATGGGCAAAGGAAGCCTTGGAAAATTTCAACTTTATTCCAACTAATCTCATCATCACCTTGCTCAATGAAAACCACATCCCCATCACTGCCTGGTATGTTGTCAATGCCTATCCAGTGAAGTGGTCGGTGACGGATTTGAATGCCGAGCAAAGCAGTATTGTCATTGAAAGCCTGGAATTGAACTACAATTATTTCAAAATCCTGAAACTCTAAATACATGCCCATTGAAATCAATGAGTTGGTCATCAAAACCAATATCACCCAGAGTCCTCAGTCGGGCGAGGGAGAACAAAGGGCAGCGATGCCTAGTGGCCAAGGGGAAATGAGCCCCCACCAAAAGGCCATGATCATTCAGGAATGTGTAGATCAGGTTTTATCTATACTCGAACGCCAAAAATCCAGATAGATGTTTTCATACGGAAAAGTAGTCAAACTCACCATCTATGCCTTTGAGGATGAAAGCTTCAGCGAAGCCAAAAAGATCGGCGATCCTTTCGAACTACAGATCAATCCTAGCCAATACCAACACAATTTCAAGATCAATTACGATGCTTCTGAAAATATTGGCCAAGGCGATCAACAACAACAGTTCCGAGGAATCGAATCGCAGAACTTTACCCTGGAGTTTACCCTCGATGGTACTGGTGTGGTGAATAATAGTCTTTTCCCTGGCCAGGGATTGCTCAACCTTTTTACGGAAGAGGAAACTGTGAGCGAAAAAGTCGCTCGCCTAAAAGACCTGGCCTATCACGTCAAAAGCGAAACCCACCAACCTTCTTTTCTAAAGATCGTATGGGGGGATGAAGACGGGATTTTTAAAGGTGTTTTAGATACCCTACAGGTGACCTATACCCTATTTAGCCCAGAAGGTGCACCGCTTAGGGCCAAAATAAATATGGCCTTTAAGTCGCACATTTCTAAGGAAGAACAGGATGCCACTCAAAATCTACAATCCCCTGATCTCACTCACGTTCGTACAGTCAAAGCAGGAGATACCCTCCCCCTTATGGCTTATCGCATCTATGGTGATAGTCGCTATTATTTGGAAGTAGCCAGGGTAAATGAACTGACTAATTTTCGCCAACTCGAAGTAGGTAGCGAACTATTTTTTCCACCGATTGACAAAGACAGCTAATGCCCTTAATACCTACAGGAACCCTAGTCACCTTTACCCTGCTGATCAATGGCGTGGAGATGGATGGCAGCCATAGCGTACGCTCTATCA
>JBCBDH010000966.1:0-2021 GCA_038529855.1 Bacteroidota bacterium
ATGGAATCCTGCTCAAAGGCAGTTACGCCCAGATCGACCGTCAGATAGCGATTTACATCGTAGCTCAGCCCCAATACCACCAACTTCGCCATCGCTCCGCTCCTTGGGATCAATCTGGATGTAGATGCCCTAAACCGTCTCAAACAGCTCATTAGCGGACAAGCTTACAAAGTCATCAGCCCCTAATACCGTACTGCTTCATTTTTAAACTCTTCTTAAAACACGCTTATGGCCAAGCCTATTCTCCAATTCGCAGATGACCCGCCCATCATTATTAATTGTGGCCAATCCAAGACTGTTCAGCTTGCGGTCACACCACAAGCTATAGGCGATTGCACGGTGAGCCTAAATCTGGCGCTAAAATCTTGTCATTTTGAAGATGGCAGCAATGAAATGAGCCAAGCCCAATCGGCCACTGCAGCTGATGAAAAAATGTCATTTACCTTTAATATCGAGATCAATTGCGAAACGCCTGATACGTACTTCACTTTATTGTACGCAGTTGCGCAAAATGCAGCTGGCGAAAAATCCTATCGCAAATCCATAGAACTGGACATCAATTGCTAAATCGCTTTGGATATGAAAAATAAACCCACGGTCTTGATCCTTATGCTTTTGGCCCTCTTTTTTGGGCAAAGCGCCTGCGAATTGGAAAATCCCGAAGAAGGGATCGCCATAGAGGAAATCATCAGTCTCAGCATTGAAGGAGGAGCGACTAGCCTATTGGCAGACAGTACTTCCCAAGTGGAAATCATCGCGACCTTGGGCGCTCAAGCGGCAGCCAATAGCTCCATTACTTTCCGCACAGAAGACGGTCGTTTTGCAGAGGCTGCTGTGGATACGCCCCAGACTTATACCGTCAATGCCTCTAGTAAAACGGCCAGAGCAACGCTGATAAGCAGCACAACAGTCAGCTCATCTGTCGTCCTTAGCGCTCAAGTTGGGGACTTTACCAATACCACCTCCATTGAATTTGCCCGCGCTGCTGCCACTGATTTCACCGTTGAACTCAACCCACCCATCGTCACTGCTGGCGCCAATGCCTCTACCATCGTCACGGTACAACTCTACAGAAATGATCGGGAAAGCATCCCCTCTAATAACACCAAAGTAAGTTTTGATTTGACTCCACTTGATTCTGCCCGAGCAGAAGTTCCCGCTTTTCTATTTTCCAGTAATAGCACTGCTCAAGCGACTGTTAGAAGTACCAATGGGGAAGCAGGACTTTTAGAGTTGGAGGTTACGGTGGAAGGACTATCGAGCTTTGTAGATACGATTCAGTACCAATAGTTATTTAATGCGGGCTGCCTGTCGGACTGACTCCCCGCTAGCGTGTTAACGTAGGCGGGGTCAGTCCGACAGTTTGCGGGAAAGCCAATAAAGTTCAGTGTAGGTCATATTGAAATAAATTTACCTTACCCGCCAGCGTATCAACATCAGCGGGGTCAGTCCAACACTAAGCGCTGCCTTCAGTTGGACAAGTGCAGGGGAATTGACTATTACGTAAAAAATCAGTATTTTTATACGTAAAAAATGGATAAGAAACTAACCCTTAGCCTAAATAAAGAGGTAATTGAAAAGGCCAAGCAGTATGCTAGAGAAAATAAGATTAGCTTGTCAAAACTGATAGAGAACTATCTTCAATCCATAGCAGAAAACAAAACGACTAATGTAGAGATTACGCCATTAGTTGAAAAGCTTTCTGGTGTCATCGAGCTCCCAGATGATCTCAATATCCGAGAGGATTATACGAACTATCTTATTGAAAAATATAGATGAAAAAGCTCTTTATCGACACCAATGTTGTTATTGATCTACTTGCTAAAAGAATACCTTTTTACGAGGATGCGGCAAAACTATTTTCATTAGCTGATAAGGGAAAGGCCACTTTGATTGTCTCTGCTCTAACCTTTGCTAATACGAACTACATCTTATCCAAATTAGGCGACCGAAATAAAGCAAGAGATACTTTATCTATGTTCAAAGTACTGGTTACTGTTGCTTCATTGAACGATAAAATC
>JBCBDH010000967.1:0-2020 GCA_038529855.1 Bacteroidota bacterium
GAGAATTTGGCTTTTTCTACCATCCAGAAGAAAGAGAACGCGCCCTAAACATCAAATTTGACAATCGAGTTATTGATACCACTGGTTTTACCTTTAAAATTGAACGCAATAATCAAAAACTGAACGATCAACCTTCTGCTTTAAAAAAAGGAGATTTATTTGCCTTCAGGATCAATACACCAGAGGCGCTTTCCAGAGAAGTAAATGGAGATAACCTCTTCATTAAACCAGTTGATGATGAAATCTATATTGTCAAGATATACTATCAACATCCCGTTCCCGAAAAAGCGACCCTGTTCGTCAATACCCTAATTGATGAGTACATCGACCGCGACCGTATATCCAAATCCAGAGAAGCCAACAAAACCATTGATTTTATTGACGATGAAATTGAAAGAGCCAAGGAAAAACTCCAAGTTTCTGAATCTAAACTCGCCCGTTTTCGCACCCGTACAGGTGTGGTCAATACAACTCAGGAGACTGATGCTTTGCTCAAGCAAATGAGCCAGCTCGATCTGCAAATGATGAGCTTTGAGATTCAGGAGATTGAATTAAAGAATCTACAGGAGTACTTGAGTGATCCAGAGTCCTTTTCGAGCTTTTCCCCAGATTTTCGCACCATCAATGATGAGTTATTCAAAAAAGCTTATCAAAACCTTAAGGATCTGGAATTGGAAAAAACAGATATCAGCTCTAGGTTTCCAGAAACCAGTACAGAAGTGCTCACCATTATTGAAAAGATGAACAACCTTCGCAAATTCATTTTGGTAAGTATCGAAAAGAAACTGCTCAACATCAAAGATAAGAAGCGGGAGGTGGCAGAGGCCACTGAAAAGTTGCGACAACAGTTTAAGACCTTCCCTGATCGCGATCGCCAACTGGCTGTTTTGGAGCGAGATTTTAAAATCAAGGAGCAGCTCTACATGTACCTGACGAAGAAACGCACGGAATTAGCTATTTCTGAGTCTTCAGAAGTCACCTTTCACAAGGTAATTGACTATGCCACGATTCCAAAGGGAACCATTTCGCCCAATCGCCCACTGGTGCTTGGGCTTTCTGTTTTTCTAGCCTTGCTCTTGGGAATGATCATCATTTATGGGGCCAGCATATTCCTATCAACGGTATATTTTCCAGAGGAAGGGATCGAAAAATTGGGGATTCCACTATTTGCTTTTGTCAATAAGGCCAAAAAATCAGAAGACCTATTTAAGCCTTTTTTCAATTTATATGCTAATCTGGAGGCAAAGATGAAATCAGAGAAGGTGAAAATGATCAGCTTGAGTTCAGGGCGTAGAGGAGCGGGAAAGACCTTTGTTGCTGTACATATGGGGCGATTATTAGCGGATTATGGCAAGCGGGTATTGCTGATCGACATGGATTTTGATCGCCCTGGTTTGCACCAATACTTTGATACGTCCAATAGCAAAGGATTGTATGAAATGCTCAGTGAAGGGGGGACACCTGAAGCCTATATTCAGCCAACGCCTTATGCAGGGTTGGAAATTTTACCTACAGGGCTGGCCAATGGCAAAACCACTACCTTGATTTTCTCTCCTCGCACAGAGCAAGTGTTAAAACAATTAAGTCAGCAATACGACCTCTTGATTATAGATACCCCCGCCATTAATAAGCGGGCAGAAGCTACTGCTATTATGCGCATTAGCGATCTAAATCTGCACATTATCCGCCGTAAAAAGAGTCGCCTGATCAGCATGAACCAATGTTCAAAGGTCTATAAGAGCTTTCAAATTGAGCGTTTAGGGCTGGTGTTTAATGGTTCTGAACAATAGGGAAGATATTAGTTTTTTTTACCTGGTATCAGAGCATCTTGTCACATAAGGTAAAAAATAGCTTCAGTTTTTAATAAGCATCACTGCTAAATTGAGCATTCAATGCAATTGATTAATCGCATACAAAATGGCCAATAGGAAATTCCCTCCGCTCATAATGGCTTGATCCACTAGTGCGAGTCCTGAAGTGTTCCATAATGCCTGTATGCGATTAATCAATTGCATTGAAT
>JBCBDH010000968.1:0-2018 GCA_038529855.1 Bacteroidota bacterium
CGGCTACAATAGATAGTAGCGCGTAGGGCCTTATCTGCTTTGTTCAATCTAAAGCCTTCCTCGTAGCGCTTTTTACTGCTTTCTCCCTCAATGTGTACATGCATATCCATCAGTCCAGGCATGACCGTCCTATTCTTTAAATCAATTGCCTGGGCACCTTCAGGTACTGCAGTATAGCCCTTATTGACAGCCGTAATTTTTTTACCATCTACAATAATGGTCATCTCTGTTTGTACTTGATCAGATTGGCCATCAATCAATCGGCCACAGTGTAAATAAGTTTGTTGAGCGCTTAAACTACATAGGCTGCTCAGCCAGAGCATTGCCAGCAAAAGTACTTGTTTTTTCATCTGCGGTTTTCGTTTAATTCGATTTTAGTAATTCTTTGCATGAATAATGGACCATCTGCTCTTGGTCTAATTGCCAGCGATTGACAAGCAGAATGTCCATTCCTCCAATGTCGGGATATTCCAGACATTCGCAAAACTTTGCCCCAAATTGTTTGAGACGATACTGGCTGACAAAAGGCGGCACTCCCAATTCTCTCAATGCCCATTTGTCTACTAGCAAATAGCGCTTTTCAGGATGAGTTGATGAGGATAAATCAATGATCAAATCTTCAATAGTATTGGGCAAACAAACAGGCGTTTTTTCTTCCCAATACAAAACCGCTTCTGGATTGGTCCCCGCATACATTTTAAAGGATAAGGGTTCTGGCCAATCGCCAAAAAAGCTCATCAAGGGTCCTATGACCAAAAGCGTAGTCATGGCTAAGGCCAACAATTGATTATTGATCTGGGATTTCAATGCGCTAAATCGAATAGGGGTTTTTTGATTAAAAAATAGGAGAAAAACCAATATAATCTGTACGAGATTCCAAGGCCAAACGATGGGATTCCAGTTTTTACCCAATGGTCCCAATAAAAATAAAAGCAGCAGATGAAAAAGGCTCACCAAAGCAAAGGCCCAAGAACGGGTTCGTGGAAGCCATAGCCCCAAAACCATCAACAACTCGATCAATGCCAAGCCATAGCCCAAAAAGGGGCTGTGCTCAAACCACTCTGCCATCCCCCAATCTTCTACCAACCAAGGCACGGTATCTCGAATAAAATACACATTGAATTTTTGTAGCGCTCCCCAAAAATAAACGGACAGTAAGACGCATTGCCATTGCAATAAGGTCACCTCAGGTCGATCTCGATGATAGGCCAGGGCAATAAATAACATACCCGCCAATTGAAACAACCACACTTGAAGGCGATTGAGGTCTTGTAGTAGAAGCAGTCCCAAAAGTAAAAGAAAGGAGGCTAAGAGTAGCTTAGAAGTTGGTTTCCAAAGGAGCGCTAATAAGCTTATGAAAAGCGAATAATAGAGCCACTGGTCAACTGCACACAGAAAGTCAAGGGGCCAAGTGCTGATCAAGGGTAATTGGAAAAAAAAGCGATCCTGGCACTGCCACAAGTTTGTACTCATCGATATTTGGACCAATAGACAAAGCGCTATGACGCGAATCGTCCAATCGATGGGATAACGGCTGAGGGAAAGTAAAAGAGACATTGGATTAACCCACTTTCAAATTATCCAGTTCTTCACGATAGTCAAACTGTAAATCCTCGTGGAGTTTGGAAACGGCTGTTTCTATCTTTTTGATTTGTTGAGCATAGATATTACCCAATACACGGCTGCGGTATAAGGGAAATTCGCGTTCGCGAAGCTGCTGACAAAAGAAAAGCCGCAGTTCCGTTTCGGTTTCTTTATTCCCAGAGTAGCGAATACATTTATCCATATATCGCAACACTTTTCTAAGGGCTTTTTTGGTGAGGTAATAACTCGGTTTTTTCGCAGCGGCAATTTGTTCTTCCAATTCGTTTTTGACACTTTGTATGTAGGCCGCTTCGTCTTCTGCTTCAAAGAGCAGATAGGTCAGCAGCTCTTTATTGTCTTTTTTGTAGCGAGCGAGCCGTAGGCAGAGCGCTGCAATGGATTTGGCATCCATGGTATTTAATGCGCGTTTGATC
>JBCBDH010000969.1:0-2011 GCA_038529855.1 Bacteroidota bacterium
AAGTAGGGTACTAATTAAATCATCTGGTTCGCCAAATCTTTTCATGGGGGTTTGACTGATAATGGTTTTTCCTCTATCCGTCAAGGTATCATCGTCATTGAGTAAGAGCGAACGATTTTGCTTGGCCACAAAAAAACCAGGGGCAATGGCATTGACTCGAATACCACTGCCGTATTTATGGGCTAATTCCACCGCCATCCATTGGGTAAAATTATTGATTGCAGCTTTGGAGGCAGAATAACCAACCACTCGCGTCAATGGTAGAAATGCAGCCATAGAGGAAATATTGATAATACACCCCTTTCCTTGCTGGACCATAGGTTTGGAAAAAGCGATGCTTGGAATGACGGTGCCCAGAAGATTCAAATCATTGACCTTGCGGAATTGATCAATAGAAATGTCAGCGATATTTTGCGCTGGCATGACGGTAGCCCCAGGCATGTTCCCCCCTGCTCCATTGATCAAAATATCTACTTGACCAGCTTTTTGCAACACCTCCTTGACTGCATTTTCTACGGACTGCTCGTCCAGAACATCGCATTTAATCGCATGGATTTCAAAACCCATTTTCTTAAAATCTTCCACCATTTTCTGTGCGGCTTCCTGGTTGCGATTGAGGGTAAATACTTTTACACCTTGTTCTACCAAGCCTTTGGCGAAAGCCCTTCCAAGTGTTCCACTGCCTCCTGTAATGGCGGCTACTTTTCCTTTCATTATCTTATTTTAAAAAATGGCTAATCAATTATTTAATTTAATAAATTTCAGCGCTGTATCAGACTGCCCTTCAAATTTTTACAAATTTTCTTGTAGCAGTAGTCCCATTAGTCAGTTCTATTTTAATAAAATAGACCCCTGCCTGTAAACCAGATAGATTCAACTGCTGATTAGCAGAAAGCTCAGCTGGAATCAATTTTCCATCCAATCCAAACAACTGAATCTTTTTCAAAGATTCGTCCTCTAATTTTATTTCTAGAAAATGGACAACAGGATTAGGCAAAATGCGGAGTTGATCCTTATTGAGGTCCCGTGTATGGACAATCGCATCTGAAAAAACAGCATAGGTATAGGCAGATGGACATCGCGTTTTGGAATAGGCATACATCCGCAAATAAAATGATTCATTGGCTAACTGACTGATTGGAAAAGTATAGCTGGTGTCATTCGCGGCCAATTCAACCAAATCCTCAAAAGCAATTCCATCGTAAGAAACCTCAATAATATAGCTGGATTCATCGTCTGCAATATCCAACCAGGAAACGACTATGTCATCATTTATTTGTTCTACCAAAAAACGAGCGGGAGCATCAACAGGCGCTCCATTGGCCAGTCTATTAGCCAATTGTTTTTCATAAAGAGACGCGATCAGCGGTTCGCTACCACTATCTTCAATATATCCTTGAGGCTGCAGAAAAGGTCCCTGCCCTGAAACCATTCCCTGACAAGCCATCCCATAATTCTGTCTATTGGGTGGCTGTTGGATGATGACCGTATTGGAGCTTGGCATCTTGATATTCCATGCGACACTACTCGTAGCAGACCAACCATGACCTGTTCCAAAATTACCTCTATTATACAAACCAATCAGGCGATTTGTATTTGGATTGGTAAAGGTGATGTTGTCAAAAAGTAGTGCCTGACTCCAACGACGATGTCCTTCAGATACGCTGTAGTCTCCATCACTTGTGCAATTGTGCCAGACAATTCCACTTACACTACTGGTACCATTACTTACAAAAGCGTGTCGTCCTTCAGAAGCTTCACAATTGGCAAACAGGATATTATTGGACTTAGCCCCAACAGCAAAATTGTATCGCCTGCCCCCGTCAATTAGGGAATGGGGTTCTAGTGCCTTGCAGTTTTGAACGCTAACTCTAGCGGCAACCGTCATATCCACCATGGCATAAATAAAATGTAATGCAGGAAGAAGATCTACTTCATCAATTGTGGTGTCATCATCATCTTCAAAGGCGTCCACCATAATATCAGTCGTTTCAATACGTGCTCCACCAAT
>JBCBDH010000970.1:0-2011 GCA_038529855.1 Bacteroidota bacterium
TGTTGGCGGGAAAGCCAGCTGGGCCATTTGATCACCTATCTGCTTTTTGGAAATATTTGGATGGCTTTTAAAAAACTCCGATTGGGTAAATTGGAAGAAGCTGAAGACCTAGTGAATCAGATCAAATGGCCCAGCTGGCTTTCCCGCCAACATCGGGCTTATTATCACTTCATCAAAGGCATGATTGCTCTGCAAAAAAAGGAGTTGCCAGAAGGGGAAAAACACCTCATTACCGCCATGGACATCGGCCTGCGTACCCCCAATGACAAAGCCCTGGTGGCCCTTAATCTCGCCCACATCTGCTATGTGGGAAAACGCGTTGAAGACTCCAAGAACTATCTCGGCCAAGCCAAATCCTTTAATAGCAATGATTTGATGATCCGACAAAATATCGAACATCTCGAAAAAGTCCTCGATAGTCCCCCCTTCCCTCGCGATCTACTCAACTGAAACCCTTCCTTATCCTCTGATTTTATCGTACCTTTGCACTGGCCAAATCCACTGCATTTGGCTTTTTTATTCGAAAAAGCATTGAACTTATGTTTACAATAAATATTTATCTGCGATTTGCCCTCATCGCTTTGTTTATGGGCGGTGGTATTATCCTGGCTATTATGTATGGTTTCTGGTATGCCTTACCCCTCTTATTGATTGGTCTGGGTTTTATCGTAAGCTATATCCTCTTGGGTACGGTCCAATCTGCTGCCCAATTCATCCAAACCATGGATTTTGAAGGAGCAGAAAAGCGACTTGACCTCACCCCCAATCCCAATTGGCTGTACAAAACCAATCGCGCCTTTTACTATATCATGAAAGGCACCATCTCCATGCACCGAAACGACCAAGATGCCGCTGAAGCTTGGCTCACCAAGGCCCAAGCCATCGATCTTCCTACAGAAAACGAAAAGGCAATGGTCGAACTACAGCTCGCCAATATTCACGCCACTAAAAATCGCTGGAACAAAGCCAAACTCCACTTCAATACCGCTAAAAAACTCAAAATCACTGAACCCCAACTCAAAGAACAACTCAAGCAATTTGAAAAAGTACTCACCAATCGCGGTCAGATGAAACATGCCGTAGGTATGAAAGGAGGTAGAAGAGGTTTTCGGCAAAGAAGAATTAAGAAATAGGTCTTGGTGAAGTAGGCGAAAGAGGGTCAGCATCAGACAAATGTTGATCCGCAGGCACCTCAAGCAAAGGAATCCCCACGACCCTTTGCATTTTGCCAATGGTCTCTAAAGTTAGGTTCTCCTTCCCCTTTAGCACTCTGCTAAAATACTGGGGCGACCACCCCAACTGCCCAGCCATTTCTTTCTGAGAAATATGGTTGGCTCGAAGGTGACCTAAAACCTTGATAGCAATTCTAAAGGACCAATCAAGCCAAACAGCATTCTGCTGTCTTTCCTTGGCTTCTTCCAGCCACTTACCCTCTCGCTTAGCTTGCTGGATAATTTTACTTTTTAGATTAGGCTTATCCATTTGTTTCAGCTTAATTTCATTATATGAATAATTCAAAGAACGGTAGATCACTATTGTCTGCATCCATCAGAAACTCTTTTGTGTACAAGCGTACGTTCTAGCTGTCCTGCTTCTTCCTTTACGGACAGGACTGCATCCGCAATGGATACTTGCTCCCAAAAGCCACTTTGTCAATCTGCTTTATGCTGTTCAAAAAAGGTAGCCAAATACGCTGCATCATTCCAAGCATCAAATAATCTTCTAAACTCATGCAATGTTTCATGGCTATATCGCACTGTGTAAAGACTCTCCTCTACTGTTTCAAAAATACCACTTATTTTCATAAAATCAACTTTTGAGTTGATTTTTAACAATCAAAAGATTAATTTACAAACAAAAAATGGTATACAACAATTATTATCCATATAAATGAGACAAAATGTTTGTCTTATTAGAATGGCATAAAGACTGATAAAAAACGTAAAATCTTTTGATTGTTAAAAATCAACTCAAAAGTTGATTTTATGAAAATAAGTGGTATTTTTGAAAC
>JBCBDH010000971.1:0-2011 GCA_038529855.1 Bacteroidota bacterium
CCCAGCATATGAGCTGAGCGATCACAATTTTGCCCCATCTGGTGAATTGCTCTTTGAGCTTAAAGCGGGTCATCAGCTCAGTGAGCTAAAGTCCCTTATCAACCTTTACCAACTCGATATCAAAAGAGCTTTCCATCCTGAAGCTGCTGACCAAACGGAATTAGACGATTTCTACCTTGTCGATATCCCAAACGATAAAGTCCAACACCTCAATGCCATCTACCGCGCTTTTGACACTTCCAATTTGGTAGATTGGGTAGAAGGCAATGAGACCGTTCAACTTGACGACCCACAGCAAGACCTACTGCCTTCGCGAACAAAAAGAAGCTATGGCTTAAATGACCCTGGAGTCAATCAATTATGGGCTTTTGACGAAATGAGAATGGATCAACTCTACCAGGTACTAGCTGATAAAAAGGCAAAGGCCCAAAAGAAGGCGCGTATTTTCATTCTAGACACTGGAGTAGATGCTCAGCACGAAGACCTTCAAGCTAATTATCGCTCTGTCAAAAAGCGCTATGACAAGGATGTAGCGGGTCATGGAACCCATTGTGCTGGAATTGCAGCAGCCGTTTCCAATAATAATAAGGGAATTGCTTCTTTTTCTTTGGACAATCAATACGTAGAAGTAAGCAGTATCAAAGTCCTCTCTGATTTTGGTTCTGGTACGCAGTCTAGTATTATCAACGGCATGATCGAAGCGGCTGACAAAGGTGCGGACGTTATCTCCATGTCCTTGGGTGGTCGCTCCAATGCTTCTCGCAGAAGGGCCTATGCCCAAGCAGTTGCCTATGCCAATAAAAAGGGGGCCATCGTTATCTGTGCAGCGGGAAATAGTAATATGAATGCCAAGGATTATGCCCCAGCCAATACGCCAGGGGTGATTACCGTGAGCGCCTTGGACACCAGCTTGAATCGCGCTTCTTTTTCCAATATGGTTCAGGATGTAGAAATGGGTATTGCCGCGCCAGGTGTGGCGATCTATTCCTGCTATCCCAAAAGTAAATACGCTACCTTTAATGGTACCTCAATGGCAACACCTTATGTCGCGGGTTTGGTGGGTTTGATGAAGAGTATACAGCCAGATTTGGATACGAAGACGGCCCATGAGCTATTGAAGAAGACGGGGAAAAAGACTTCAGCAGGGGTGCAAACGGGGAAGTTTATACAGCCTGCTAAGGCGGTGAAGCGTTTGTTGGAGTAAGTGACTAGGTGACTAGTGTCGGACTTACTTGGAGTAAGTCCGACACTGAGGAACACTCAGCAACCATCACTCAATCGCTACGCGATACAAATAAATCGCCTTCTGCTTTTTGCGATAGTAGCAGAAAATAGCGGTATTATCCGCACCAGGAAAAGCATCATACCAATTGATCTTCACTTTGGCAGAAGTACTTTCATTGTCAAAACTTTCATAAACCACCTCTTTTTTATTGTCCTTTGTTTGACAACTCTGCAGCGCTAATTTTTTAGTATCTCTACTAAAGAATACGATGTTTCGATAATTGCCTTTGGTAGAAGGCTGGGTGTAACGAAAGCCACCATCAAATAGATAGTACATCAGGTCCATTTGATTGATCTCATTGAATCTGGATTGTTTGGGATACTCCACTTTTCCTTTGTAGGACAGATCCTTTCCAGAAAAAGAGGTCAGAATAAACTGATCTTCCCTTTGGTCATCAAAAACAAAGATCAAATCCTCTCCTTCCCAATAGTGCTCTCGGGGAAAGACCATCGGAAATTCGCGACCCTTGGGCTGTTTGAACCCCATCTTTTCAGGGTTGTATTCCTCTTCTTTGGCAATTTGGCCCTTGGCATCTACCTTTCTAAAAAAGGAATTGCCAAATTTGGGAAACATCTTGCTATAGTCGCCATACAAACCAGAGATGATCAATTCGTCACCCACAGGAATCAACATATTGATGCGTTCTTTTTTAGGATCTAGATCAACGGTGTACAGCACTTTGCCTTCATCTGATATAGCATAGACCTTGTGATTGGCAAATTGGCT
>JBCBDH010000972.1:0-2008 GCA_038529855.1 Bacteroidota bacterium
ATAGAATCTCCACCAAGACTAAAAAAATCATCTTGCAAACAGGTCGTTAGTCGAATGAAGCGGGCGGGCTATGTGCTTCAGCCCAAGGACTTATTTAATTATCCTACGCTAGGGCAATTGGCCAATTTTGTTGGGGAAGAGGAGGCATTAGGTAAATACGAGCAAGGGATGCTTTCTGGAGCGAGTGGTTTATTGCCCATACAGCAACGCTTTTTACAAATGGGCCACAAGCAAGCCGCACATTATAATCAGGCCCTTTTAATTCAAGTAAATAAAAGCGTCAATACTACTTTTCTCGCTGAGTCCATCGCTTGTTTGGTCCAGCATCACGATGCCCTGCGGTTTCAATACCAAAAGCAGGGAAGGCGATATGCTCAATATTATGGAGCGGACCAGAGTCATTTAAAGATAGAGGATTTATCTACCTACTCTTTAGAAGATTATCAGGCGAAGTTGGCAGAATATGGCCAAAATCTTCAACAGAGCCTGAGTCTTCAGTCAGGTGCACTTACGCGTTTCGTTTTTGTCAAAACGCCTGAATCCCTGACCCATCATCGTTTACTAATCGTTGCCCATCACCTCCTTATTGATGGAGTATCCTGGCGAATACTATTAGAAGACTTAGAGCGCTGTTTGCATACTTTGAATAATGGGCAGCAGCCAAAGCTGGGAGACAAGACCATGTCTTATCGCGAATGGCATCAATATTTGGAAAGCTATGCCCAAAATGCAGCTACTGAATCACAGCGAGCCTATTGGACGCAGTTGGAAAAAGCTTATCGCCCCATTCCAGTAGATTATGATCGCAGGGTAGAAGACCGATCGAGTTTGCATACGCTGAGTTTTCAGTTGGATAAAATACAAACCCAACAATTGCTCAAAGAAGCCAATCGAGCATACAAGACCAATATCAATGACATTCTTTTGAGCGCTTTGGTAAAAACGATTTACCAGTGGTCGGGCTATCCTCAGGTGATGATTGGATTGGAGGGACATGGTCGGGAAGCCGTCCAGGGAGCAGCTGATCTCAGTAAAACCATTGGTTGGTTCACCAGCTTATTTCCCGTCTTGTTACAAATAGAAGAAGACCTAACAGAGCCCGCTATTATTAAATCGACCAAGGAGCAATTGAGGGCTATTCCTGACAAAGGAATGGGCTATGCTTGTTTGAAGTATTTATCAAGTCAAACACAGAATGGAAAGTCCTTTGAGCAGCAAGAACCTTGGGACATACTGTTTAATTATCTGGGACAAGTAGATGCGGCTTTCACAGGTAATCTATTGGAAGGAATAGCCCCTGAATCCCTGGGCCATTTCATCAGCCCAAAGAATCAACCTGAGGCTAAACTAGCCATCAATGGAGCCATCCACAATGGTGCTTTAAAAATAGAATGGACCTATTCCTGTATCCAATACAAAGAACATACGGTTGATCAATTGGGAACGCGTTACCTGAATAACCTGATTGGTATTATTGATCACTGTCTGGAACAAAAAACCAGCAATTATACCCCCTCTGATTTTAAGCTAAACGACCGTGTCCACTATCGACAATTGGATCACTTTCTAAATCGCTTGGCCAAGGAGAAAATGGGGAACAGTGCGGTGATGGCCTTGTACCCGCTAAGCCCCGTACAGCAAGGTCTCTTATTTCACAGCTTATACGAAGAGGAGACCAAGGCTTATGTCAATTGCTTTATTGTAGAGCTAAGTCATCTAGATGTTGATGTGCTAAAACAAGCTTGGGAAGAGGTAATCCATCAACACAGCATATTGCGCACCGCATTCTTCCACGAGTATTTTGAATGGCCTCTACAAGGGGTATTTGATACTGTCCAACTTCCCTTTGAGCAAATAGATATTAGACAGCTAACCAGAAAAGATCAAAATCTTTGCGCTGTTCGTTATTTTTAAATTGATCTAGCCAAAGTCTTTGTTCTTTTCTGGTTAGCTGTCTAATATCTATTTGCTCAAAGGGAAGTTGGACAGTATCAAATACCCCTTGTAG
>JBCBDH010000973.1:0-1996 GCA_038529855.1 Bacteroidota bacterium
CTTCAAATGGACCACAAATCTGCTCTCTAAAAGGCTCCTCTCTTTTCATCAGTGGAATAAATAATTTGATGTAATCTGATTCGATTTCTCTCGATTGGATGATCGGTCTCAAAATCTGGCTGGTTTTGATTTGATCTAGGTAATTATCATGGGTTGCCCTGGCGGCTGTATTATTGGAATAGTAATATGCCTTTGGTGTAAATTGGGTTAAGATATCTCCAGTATTAAATCCCGAATATAGAGCTACTGGCAAAATGAGTACGATTATGCCTACATTGAATTGACTAAAACTCACATTGGTCCGCAAAGTCCATAAAATATAATTGACGGGTTGATAGCCTATTAGATAAAGGATCTTGGCAAATCGACTGGCCAAAGGGTAGGCAAAGCGCTCTGCAAAGGCTGTCTTTTTCAACGGAGTGGTGGTTAAAATGGAGATAAGCAAGGAGACCGAGAAGAGTGCAACGAGTATGACGATAAATAAGCTCGGTCCTAAACCAGGGTAAACATAAAGATCAATCAATTCAGCGAGTGCAATAGTAACACATATCCAGACAACTACCGAAAGCATAATAATAACAGCACTGCACAAAATAGAAAAGATAATGCTACAGTAATTATCCATTCGAATCGAATAGGCCGTAATATTGGGAAATTCTTTTCTAAGCTTGCCTATAAAGGAAAGGGTAAAACCCGATTGCTCATTCATCGTAATACCTTCAGGATATACGGAGCTAAGTCCCAAAAAGCCCGCCCAAATAATGCGCAGCACAAGATGGATGATAAAGCTAAAGACCAGTATCGCTTGAGCAATAAATAAATAGATGAAAACGTATCGCAAATTATTCAGTACGCTATCCGAAAACAAGGGTAAAACCCAATAAGCCATCCGTTCTATATAGTTGCCGATCTCCATGGAGCCAAAAATGGCCAATCCCGATGCAATCAATTCCGCTTGCCAAGACTGACTTTCCAAGGCTTGTAGCCATTCGGGTTTTTCGATTTGGTTTTGCTGCTTCATTTTTTTGTGTTATTGGCTTGATCAGAATCAATTATAGGGTAATCGTACCTTGTAGAAAGGTAATGGTCTGCCCCCGAAGATGCACCCGCTCCCCCTGGTCGCTGCACCGTAGCCAGCCTTTTCGCTCAGAAATCTGACAAGCCGTCAAATCCTTCTTACCCAAGCGCTTTGACCAATAAGGCGTCATCGTCGTATGTGCTGATCCAGTCGTTGGGTCCTCATCTATTCCAAACTTCGGGAAAAAACATCGCGAAACAAAATCGACCTCCTCCCCAGGTGCAGAGACAATTACCCCGCGAACCTGGCTCAATTGACCCAATTGCCGAAAATCAGGAGCCAAGGCTTCAATAGTCGACTGCTTATCGTAAATGAGCAGATAATCCTCCCTGCCGTGATACACCTCTTCCGCCTCCGCTCCCAATGCTTCAAACAAACCCATAGGCGCCTCAATCGCTTGCATATGATCCGCAGGAAAATCCATAAAATAACCCTCCTCCGTCCGCTTGACTTCCAGCAAACCACTCCGCGTCATAAAGCGAAGCGTCTCGCCCTCAAAGCCTTCGTGATTAAATAAAACATGGGCCGTCGCCAAAGTCGCATGACCACAGAGATCAACTTCGCTTACTGGTGTAAACCAACGAAGACGATAGCCATCGTCTTCTGGGCAGTAAAAAGCAGTTTCTGAAAGATTATTTTCCATCGCAATCTGCTGCATCAGCTCCTCAGGAAGCCATTCCTGTAGCGGGCAGACTGCGGCGGGATTGCCACCAAAGACTTGGTGAGTAAAAGCATCGACTTGATAAATGGGAATAGATAAGGGCATTAGTAAAAGGTTTAGTATACGCATGAATATACTAACCTTTTAGAGTTTGTAGGTCAATTACTGATTTCTGAATCAACGCCTAAAAATTCAACGCTCGTTTATCTGCGAATGACCAAGGGGAAGGAGCGGTCCAGACCAATTTCCTCCGCTTG
>JBCBDH010000974.1:0-1995 GCA_038529855.1 Bacteroidota bacterium
CGGATGGCGATGGTGTTTGTGATAATGTAGACAATTGCCCAAATAACTTTAATCCAGATCAAGCGGATAGCGATGGCGATGGTATTGGAAATACTTGTGATCCAATAGCAGATTGTAATAGTAAGGTATTGGTTCGTTGGGATATGGTCAATTGCCTTTCCTTCTCTAGCGATGGATCTAATCGCGATTTTAGCGAATTTAATCCTTCCTTCCCCAATAGCGGCTCTTGTGCCAATATTACCGCCAGCCGATTGTCCAATGAAGAAGGTGGACATTCTTGTGTTGCTGGGGCTAGTGGTTCAACAGCGGGTATTTGTATAGAGGGTGAAGGTGGTAGTTCCTTTAGAGCAGATGATGACGATGCGCTTCGCTTCTCCATTACGGTCAATCCTGGAAATGGCAAAATAGGGCGACTCACTGAGTTGAGTTTCTTCCAGCTTTCGCCTTTCGATTTTGAGCATCTCTCTGGCAATAATGGACGGAACAACTACTTGCGCAAATTTGGTGTACGGATATTAAAGAATGGCAATGAAGTATTCCGAGTTACCAACAAAAACACCAACCAGAATGATTGGGAACTAGAAACCTTTGCCTTAACGGGTTCCGATTTCGAATATACGAATACTACTAGATTTGACTTTGAAATTTTGGGTTATCAGCCCATCCGCTCTGGTAATCCACGCTTCTTTGATGTCGATGATATCAAAATCAAAGGCTGCTGTGTAAATACTTGGTCGGCCCCAGCACAAGAAATGGCGCAATTCGATGCTTATAAGGCAGATCGCACTGTTCAATTGGATTGGGTGACTAATACAGAATATAAGAACAGTCATTTTGTCGTCGAACGTTCTTCTGACGGCATTAATTTCGAGGATATAGAGGAATTAGCCAGTGAGAACAATGGCAGCCGAATGATTCGCTATGAGGCGGTAGATACGGCACCGATGTTGGGAGATAATTACTATCGACTTAAAAAGGTCCACCACGATCTATCTTTTGAGTACTTGCCCATTCGCAAAGTACACTTCGCAATAGATGTAAACGAATTTGCAGTATTCCCTAACCCAGCCAGGGATGCCTTAAACGTCAATCTGAAGGATTTTGTGGGACAGGCGGCCAGCATTCAGATTTTTAACAGTCTTGGTGTTTTGATGAGTGAAAAACAGTTCACGCAATTGGAGCAAGAGATTGAGCAATTTGATGTCAGCAAGTTCCACAGCGGGGTCTATACCATTAGCGTCCAAATAGCCGATAGAAAGCGCATCAGTCGCTTGTTTATCATCGCCAAGCCCTAGTCCTTAACTAAGGTTTCCAAAGCTTCTACGGGCTGCCGACGACCATCGGCAGCCCGTGCTGTTTTTCCCAACACAAGTCCATTTCGTCGCCAATCGGGGGAATAATGTCGAAAATAGCCAACTGGAATCTGTAAAAATTGTTTTACCTTGAGAATTGAGTATTTACAACGAGAATATAGATGTTTAGAATTACAGATGTTGTCAAGCACTTGCTGATTATCAATGTGTTATTTTTCCTGATAACACATCTACTGACCACTGATATACTAGCTATGATTAGTGGGGGGCTTTTCAACAAAGAGATGTTGCCACTTTATTATTTTGAATCGAACAAATTTCTACCGATTCAGATTGTGACGCATTTCTTTATGCACGGTGGTTTTGCGCATATCTTCTTTAATATGTTTGCCCTGGTGATGTTTGGTAGTGCATTGGAGACGGCTTGGGGACCTAGACGCTTCCTGTTTTTCTATCTGTATTGCGCCTTGGGAGCAGCATTATTGCATACGGGCTATAATTACATTGACTTTAGCAATATGCAAAGTGCTATTGATGCCTTTGCCGCTGACCCAAGCTGGTCTAAATTTCATCATTTCTATAAGGATTATGTACCGCTGGATAAGCTCAATTACGAATACCGAGATGAGGTTCAGCGCGTAAAGGATGCTTTGGATGATGGAAATATGCTGGTCAAGGACCA
>JBCBDH010000975.1:0-1994 GCA_038529855.1 Bacteroidota bacterium
TCCAGGACTTTTTGAAAATACCTATGGTTTAGATTAATGCTCTAGCACATGCTGCGCTATTTCTTTAAGCGGATACTCATCTTTATCCCAACACTGATCGTCATATCCCTGGTGGCTTTTGGGCTGAGCCGCCTGGCACCTGGTGATCCTGTGCTTCGACTGATGTCTCCCCCTGATTTTAAGGGAAGCAGCAGTGCTAGCCTTTTGGGCTATGAGAAAGAATACCAGCTAGTTGCCAAGCAACTCAATGTTGATAAGCCCCTTTTTTACCTGACTTTGAGCAGTTTGGCCTATCCTGATACCTTCTACCGCATTCCCCTGTTGGAACATCGGGAGACTTTGGACAAGTTGATTGCTCAATATGGGAATTGGCCATTGATTTCAGCGTATTACCATGAGCTTAAGCGTTTTGAGATTGAATTGGCCGATATTCCAGATAGCCTTGGGGTTGAAAAGCTGAGGGAAATGCGAAGGGCGAGTGCGCAATTAGTCATTCAGTATAAGGACGGTCGGATTAAAAAGGAGCTATCTGAGCTTCAGGAAGCGATGGATAGTTCTGCCCAAGTTCCAGCGTTCACTCGCCTTCACTATCAACAAATTCAGGAGCGCTACCAACAAATCCAATCGAATTCTACGCGTTGGAAGCTTTATGTGCCGAGCATCAAATGGTATGGATGGAATAATCAGTACCACTATTGGATCACCCATTTCCTAAAAGGCGATTTTGGAGTCTCTTATATGGATGGCCAATTGGTGGTTAAAAAAGTGAAGGGAGCTGTTTGGTGGACTTTTATTATCAATGTCATGGCCATTATTATTGCTTTTTTATTGGCCATTCCTCTGGGCGTCTATGCTGCGGTAAAACGCGGGAAGCTTTTTGATCAATTGAGCTCGCTTTTATTATTTATGTTGTACTCCTTGCCTACCTTCTGGGTTGCGACGCTTTTGGTGGTATTCCTGACTACGCCAGAATATGGTCAATGGTTGGATATTTTTCCTTCTCAGGGTTTAGGGCAGTTGAGGGATGATGCGCCGTTTTGGGCGCGTTTTCAGGAGCGGGCCTACCATCTGATTTTACCGATCTTTTGTCTTACTTATGGTACTTTAGCTTTTATCGCCCGACAGATGCGAGGGGGAATGAGTAATGTGATTAAAGAAGACTACATTCGCACAGCTAGGGCCAAGGGTTTGGATGAGCGAAAGGTGATTTGGAAACATGCTTTTCGCAATTCCCTTTTTCCACTGATTACGCTGGTTGCCTTGGTTTTTCCTGCGGCAGTTAGCGGTTCTGTAGTGATCGAACGGATTTTCAACCTACCAGGGATGGGGAATTTGGTGATTGATTCGATAGCGAGTAAGGATTGGCCGACGGTCTACACCATATTAATGCTGACGGCTATTATGGTGATGCTGGGGAATCTGATCGCTGATTTACTGTATGCCCTGGCTGATCCAAGGGTTTCCTACAGCAGCAAATAAGGGATATGTTATTTCAAAAAAAGAATACGGAACGACTCGATGATGCCATAGAGCAAGCTAAGCGCCCTTATTGGCGCGAAGTGTGGAAGTATTATCGCCAAAATAAAATGGCCCTTTGGTCGATTCGCTTGTTGAGTGTGCTGCTTTTTATCGCCTTTTTCGCTGATTTTATCTCCAATGAGCGCCCCTTCTACTGCAAGATCGCCAACGAAACTTATTGGCCTATTTTTCACGAATACGGAGAAGATCTAGGGCTGGCGAAATTGACGGAGTTTTATCGGCAAGATTGGCGAGATCGAGATTATCAGACTGTCTACTGGGCACCTATTCCTTATTCTGCGTCTACTCAGGATCTTAGAAATGCGGGTTTTAAGAGCCCATTTGGGGATCAGGAAGTAAAATCTACGCGCTTTTGGCATTGGTTGGGAACGGATATGTTAGGGCGAGATGTTGCCGCGGGCATGATTCGCGGGACGCGCATAGCCCTGCTAGTGGGTTTGATTGCTATGTCTTTA
>JBCBDH010000976.1:0-1979 GCA_038529855.1 Bacteroidota bacterium
ATCCCAAACATGGACACCTTCTCCACGAGATAACACGACGGGAAGCGGATGATAATTATGCGCCCCGTAGCGGAAGCCTTCGACCTAAAATATGAAGAAGTTGATCAGTTTTTGGTCTAAATAAGGCTTATCTTTGTAAGGAAACCATTTAAAACCTAATTGCCATGCTTCAAACAACAACTTTAGGTTCTCAGGAACTCATTTCGATGGAAGATCGCTACGGGGCGCATAATTATCATCCGCTTCCCGTCGTGTTATCTCGTGGAGAAGGTGTCCATGTTTGGGATGCCGAAGGAAAAAAGTATTATGATTTCCTCTCTGCTTATTCTGCTGTTAATCAAGGGCATTGTCACCCCAGGATTATCCAGGCGCTTAAAGATCAAGCGGAACAATTGACGCTGACCTCTCGCGCTTTTTACAACGATATGCTAGGACCCTATGAAAAATTCATTACCGATTATTTTGGTTATGACAAGGTATTACCAATGAATACTGGGGTTGAGGCCGTTGAGACTTCTCTTAAACTATGCCGTAAATGGGCTTATAAAGTCAAAGGCATCCCTGTCAATCAAGCTAAAATCATCTTTGTAACAGGTAATTTTCACGGAAGAACCCTGGCGGTGATCTCTGGGTCTATTGATCCTTCCAGTACCAAGGGCTTTGGGCCTTATATGCCTGGGTATATGGTCATTCCCTATAATGACCTGTCTGCACTCAAAGAGGCGCTCAAAGACGAACACGTTGCAGGAATGTTGCTAGAACCCATTCAGGGAGAGGCAGGTGTGGTCGTTCCAGATGACAACTATTTGCCTGAAGCCATGCGACTCTGTCGAGAGCATAATGTGCTTTTTATCGCTGATGAGGTACAAACTGGTATCGCGCGTACTGGGCAACTGCTCGCTTCTTGTAAGCCCGATGATCCCAGAGAAGAAAAGCCCGATATCCTCGTTTTGGGTAAGGCACTTTCTGGTGGTGTATTTCCAGTTTCTGCTGTTTTGGCCAATGACGAAGTCATGCTGTCCATTAAGCCAGGAGAACACGGTTCTACCTTTGGAGGTAATCCATTGGCTTGTGCGGTGGCGATGGCTGCTTTGGAAGTGGTGCGGGAGGAAGGGCTGGCAGAGAATGCCAATCGGATGGGCCAGATTTTCCGCAGTCGAATGCAAAAATTAGTGGATAATAGCGATTTAGTGAGCTTGGTACGTGGAAAAGGCTTACTCAATGCTGTGGTGATTAATGATACAGAGGACAGCGATACGGCTTGGAATATTTGTGTAGCGATGTCTCAAAACGGTCTATTGGCCAAACCTACACATGGCAACATTATTCGCTTCGCTCCACCACTCGTGATTAATGAAGAACAGCTCAATGAGTGCTGCGATATTATTGAGCAGACGATTATGAACTTTGAGCATTAAAAGAAACGAAATAGTTAGTATTGCCGGGCTTGTGAAAACAGGTCTGGCAATTTAATTTAGGGCTTTCCTGTCTTTTTCAAACTAAAGTAAAAGGTACTCCCCTGACCTGGTGCAGATTCCACCTGTATGCGTCCACCGTGTTGTACAATGATTCGCTTGCAAATTGCTAAACCTGCTCCCGTCCCCTTATCTTCTTTTCGCTGATGCATTTTTTGAAATAGTTGGAACAGTTTGGGTTGAAAATTCAGTGGAATTCCTATTCCATTATCGGCCACTGAAAACTTCCAGTGCTCCTGCTCTTCGGTAGCATTGATGCGAATCAGACAGGGGATATCCCTTTGTCTAAACTTAATGGCATTATCAATCAGGTGCTCAAAAAGTAAACTGATGGTGGCTTTATGCCCCTTGATGACTTTGGGCAAGCGGTCTATTTGGAGCTGGGTTTGGCTTTCTTCCAGCCGTGTACTCATCTGTTTGTCTAAAACAAAGAGTAAATCGCGCAAATTGACCGCTTGCCCAAAGTCATCAAGGGGCATAAAGCCACCATCAGTTTACTTTTTG
>JBCBDH010000977.1:0-1979 GCA_038529855.1 Bacteroidota bacterium
ATTTCCTCGACCAAAGTGGAGAATTTACATTGAGAAATATACCAGGAATTGGCAGTTTTGGTCGGACTATTTGGCTTGAAAGGGAACAAGGAGCAACTGGTACAAAAGTTCCTTTTGGTTCCAAACCAAATAGTCCGACCAAAACTGCCAATTCCTGGTATATTTCTCAATGTAAATTCTCCACTTTGGTCGAGGAAATACTCTTTTGGTGCAGGCGTACCACTTAAGTTGGGAGCAGGTACTGTCTGCGACCATTTCCCACTATTTTTGACACCAGAAGGAGCTGGTTTCTTCGCCCACTTTCCGTTTTCATACTCATAGGTTCCAAACTCTGCCCCAATAAAATTAGGAAAATGTTTTAAAGGATTGATTTTTCTTCCAGAGATATTGGGAGGGGTGGGTGGAGCAGTATGTCCAAACTTTACTTTTACTTGATACCAAATGAGATTTCCTTGATCTGGCTTCCCAGGAAATCCTCCCAAAGTTCCATTTTTATAATCTCTGGCCACATGCTCGATTTCATCTCTAAAAACTTGGTTAACACCTGGTCCAGGGGCCCATACCAGATTAGATGCCTTACCTTTACCACCCAATCCCTCTGGCAGTAAGTGCATTCTTACCCAAGCGGCATTATCCCCCAAGCCGTACTTTGTAGCGGTGTCTGTTCCAGGAATATCTCGCTCCGTTTTTGTGGTACCCTTGGGTGTCTTTTTGGAGATGTACTGTGCCGTAAAACCCCTAGCTCGAACGCCTCCATTAAAAGGCGGCAGAATGGCAGGTGGATATTGAGGATCATTTTCAAAGAATAATTTGCTGACGGTGGCGGCAAGAGAATCCAAATTGATCTTCAGTTGGCCAAAATCTTTTTTGATTTCTTTATCTATGGGCTTTCCTCTTTTTGGGCTTTTCTGTTTGGTATTTATTTTACTTTCTAATGCGATATTGGCTTTGTTTAGGTCCCAAGCTTTTTTATGAAGTTTGAGAAGCCTTTCCTTTTCCGCTTTATCTGCAATATCACTATTGATTTGTTTTTTCTTATCTATTAGCCATGCGCGCATGGTTTTAGGTTTGGAGGCAACATGTAGTTCTGCGTTTTTTCCCTCTCCTTTATAAAATAGTTTGTGCTGCTTACCATCTTTACTCTTAAAGCTTTTCTTAGTCGTCCACCATTTAGTGAATTTCGTCACTACCTTTTTCGCTCCCTTCTTCGCTTTCCCCAGTAGCTTCTTCGCAAAATCAATCATCTTCCTAATCACCTTATCCAATGCCTTATTCACTGGCTTGGTCAATTTCTTGATGATCTTCGTCACGGTCTTACCTATCCCTCGCAAGCCAGCCAGAGAAGCCAATAGACTGATAATGACGGGCAGACTTCGCGACATGGCCTCTTCAACGGCTTTCATCGCTGGACCAATATTCCCACTGGCAATGGCAACAACAGAATCATAAACTGATTTGACAAAATCCACAATCTGTTGGAAACGCTCAATGAGGAACATCACAAAATCAAAGAGCAATTTGACCACCTTGACCAAGGCCCCCGCTGGATTCAATAAGCCTAATAACCAGGTGACGGCCTCTTTGGCGACAGTAAAGATGACAAAATCGCGAATGCCAGAAAGCACCATCTCTTTAAAATTGCTAAAGGCTTCCTTTATTTCTTCCCACAAAGCAATGGGGCCTTCTGTGACGAGCCGCTTGACAAAATCAATACCCGCTTCAATACCCGCAAATACTTTTTCAGCAGGAGGATAGCGTTTGATGACTTTGGCTTTTATGTTTTCATAGGTCAGCCCAAGGATTTGCATGACCATACCAAATATACCTTTGACATCAAAGGTTTCTGGAATGGTGATGTCAACTTCAGAAAGTGCCCCAGTCAGCCAACCAATCAAGCCCTTAATGAGGTGCTGTTTGATGTTTTTGAAGAAATTATCGATTCCTCCTCCTACACCGTCAACTACATTCTTGAAAAAGCC
>JBCBDH010000978.1:0-1967 GCA_038529855.1 Bacteroidota bacterium
ATTGGCACTGTTGAAGTACTTGGTCTCCTTTAAGGTCATATTGCCATAGTGATCATAGGCGTATTGCTCCTGCTTTCTCTGGATGAGTTGATTGTTGAGTTCAAACTCTCTGACCGTTGAGAGCTTAAAGTGGGAGAAATGCACTCGACCACCAAACTTGGGTACAATCTGGATTTGATTATCAATTCTATTGATTCGTTTATTATTACTGATGAGCCTCACTTCTTGCGATCGAACTCTGGAAGTAATGCACTTAAAATCTCGGTCATAGACCGTGGTGGTCTTATAATTTCGAGTAAAGTCAAAGTGGATTTGCCTATCAAAACCTCTAAAACCCCTGCCCTGTAGATCAAACTTACCTCCTACGTAGCGATAAGCATGGGCATTCATCCCTCCCAGTCCATCAGAAACGCGCATATCTCCCACGACACATTTAGGACCCCTATAATTCATTTTGGGGTAGGTATACTGTGTTGACTTGGTATAAACGATGTCATTGGTCAATGGGAAATAATCAAATTCATTGATCTTATTGCCATTGGTAATCTTGTTAACCTTTAATTGCTCAAAGGTAGATGGAGAGGTCCAAACGACCATGTACTGGCGGCTGACAAAATGCATCAGATCGGTTTTGCCATCTCCCGTGTGATCGCCAGCCAGAAAGCCATAATTATTGGAGTCTAGGCCATAGCCACTATTTGGAAAACCTCCAGCGATATTGAAAGTACCATTGCCCGTTGCATACCACAATCGCAGAAAGCGTTTATTGGCCAGATGCGCCAAATCAGTCAGCCCATCCCCATTAAAATCACCCTGTACGTAGTTGTAATTATTGCTATTGATGTTGTAAGAGCCCTGTGGGATGGCTAGTTGAATGGCAAAGGTGCCATCGCCTTTGGAGGTCCAAGTGTAAGCCCTGGAATTGCTGGCTAGGTGAAGAAGGTCTGTTTTTCCATCCCCATTATAATCGCCCACTCGAAAGTTGTAGTCATTATCATTTAAGCTGTAGCCATTATTGGGAAAAGCATTTTGAATGGTAAAAGTCCCATCGCCTTTAGATTCCCAGACGTGTAAGTAATCATCGTTGACGATGTGTACCATATCTGTCATACCATCTCCATTAAAGTCGCCAGATAGGAAATTGTAATTATTGGCATTGACTCCATAGTTGGTATTGGGAAAGCCTGGCCCTAGGGTAAAGGTTCCATTGCCATTAGATAACCAAACTACAGCCGTTCGATTGCCCGCCAGATGAATGAGGTCCGTTCGGCCATCGCCATTAAAATCTCCCGTTTGGTAATTGTAATTATTGCCATTCATACCGTAGTTGGGGAGGTTAAAAGCAGGTAGGATTTGGAAAGTCCCATCGCCATTGGATATCCAAACATGGGCATTGTGCGAATTGACGAAGTGAATCAAATCCGTAAGCCCATCGCCATTAAAATCGCCTGGATAAAAAAGGTAGTCATTGGCATCCAGCCCATAGCCATTATTGGGAAAAGCACCTTGTACATTGTAGGTCCCATCGCCATTGGACAACCAGACGTGAGCATATCTGCGGTTGGCAAAGTGGATCAAATCGTCTTTCCCATCACCATCAAAATCACCAGGTAGGAAATTGTAATCATTGGCATCTACTGCATAATTATTGGGGGGAAAGAAGCTGTTTTGAATAGCAAAATTCCCTGATTCATTTTGCCCACCCCAGTTAAAATGGATGGGCTGGAAACAATTGCCATCCGATCCACACTCTTGTATCTTGGTGATGCGCGAAAACTGAGCGGCTGCATTATTGGCATAGGTCATATGATAAGAGCGCACGGGGCTATTGCCATAATACATTCTGATCCTTTTCATCCGCTTGAGTAAGCGAAATTCAGAGCCACCCACAAAGGTGAGCTGTTTGTCTGGTCGATCCTCATATTCAAAACGGACGCTGGCATAGGGGGCTAATCCTTGACTGCTGT
>JBCBDH010000979.1:0-1965 GCA_038529855.1 Bacteroidota bacterium
CTCTAAGCTCAGCCAGGTAGAGCGAGAAAAACGCAGGGGATGATTGGGCCGTCGCGCTCGACGAGCTTCATCCCAAAGCTGAATGGAAAAACCAATATCTACGCGATGGTAGGCATTAAAGCGAAAGGTATTTCTGTACACCCTATTATTATCCAATAAACCAAAGGGAAGCCCTGTTCCCACGGTGAGATTGAGGTGCATTTTAAAATTTTCATTTTTGGGGAGATAATCCTGAAAAAACATGGACAAGTTCATAAAACGGTCTGTAGGGCGAGGTACATCATTGACTTCCTCCCCCTCGGGTTCGCCTACTTCTCGTCGCAGGTGCTGTACGCCATCCAGTCGCTCGCGAGCGCGTAAAAAGGATAGATTAACCCAGGATTCTGCACCTGGAACAAATTCTCCATTGATGCGAAGGTCTAATCCCGTAACATAGCCCGTCGCGTCATTGGCCCCTGAATATCGGATGCGGACATTATCGATGTCATAGGATACAAGGTCCCAAAGTTGTTTATAATAGGCTTCTACAATAAATCGAAACTTAGCTGGATTACCTGCCCCCAAGTAAAAATCCCAGGTGAAACCACCTACAAGATGCAAGGATTTCTGGGCTTTCACCCCAGTATCTACGGTACCATCCAGGGCCCTCAATTCTCGATAGAAAGGAGGTTGGGCATAGAAACCAGCAGCAAAGCGGAAAGAGATGTCTTTTTCCCAGCGATTGGGTTTGAGTAGTAGCTGAGCCCTTGGCGAAAGAATGAATTCCTGATTCAAGCTCCAATAAGAGGCGCGAACACCCAAAGATAACTTCATCTCTTTGATGCTGTCGCTGACTGTGTAGGTATTTTGAGCAAAGGCCATCAATCGCTCTGAACTCAGTTCATTTCGAGTCTTAAGCACCGAGCGAATTTGGACCTCAGAGGTATCGTAATTCAGAGAATAGCCCGCAGAGTCTAGACGCTCCCACTCATTGATTTGATCATCAATAGTTTCCACCTGGAACTTCGCCCCCCACTGAACAAAATTACTGACGACTTTATCATCTTCGCGATCTTGTTGAAACTCAATACCGCCTTTGTGTTCTACATTGACCACATTGGATTGTAGATAATTGCGAACAAACTGCTGCTGTGTCCCAGTGCCCAATACCGCTACAACGTCTCCAAAATCATCAGACCCCAGATCAGACTCAATCTGTCCCAGCAAATAGCGGCCAATAATATCAAAGCGTTCATTTTCATCACTTCGATAGGCACTGGTCAAAAACTTGAGATAATAGGGATTGCGGTCGCGATCAGGTAGATAGGTCAGTGATAAGCCCCCCATATAGGTCGTAAAATCATCGACTTCCTGGCCTTCAAACACAGAAAATAAGTTAAGCGCAAAATCTACCAAGCCCAAAGCGGTATTTCGAGAAGTAGGGATAAACTGGTATTCACTACGGTTGTAATTGGTCAGAAATCCCAATTGCCAGTCGCGATTAAGATCATAGGTGATATAGGCTTGAATATCAGCAAAGTTAGGGGTATATTCTCCTTCTACATCCAGGGTTCCAAGGAGGTAACGGGTGGTTTTGTAGCGAGCGCCGAGCAAGTAGCGCAGCTTGCGGTAGTCGCCTTTACCTGTGTTTAGACTACCCTCCAGATGTGCGGAGCCACCAAGAAAACTCATACCTACAGAGGAGCGGAGCGAATCGGGACGTTTGTATTTGACATCTAGTACAGAAGATAGTTTATCACCATATTTGGCTTCGAAGCCACCTGAGGAAAAAGACAAATCTCGGATTAAGTCGATATTGGGAAAAGTCAGCCCCTCTTGTTGTCCTGCGCGGATCAGCTGTGGGCGGTAGATTTCAAAATCGTTGACATAGACCAAGTTTTCGTCGTAATTTCCACCACGGACATTGTATTGGGAACTCAATTCACCACCAGTTCCACTACTTGTCCCCAAAGCGATGGCAGGGAG
>JBCBDH010000980.1:0-1959 GCA_038529855.1 Bacteroidota bacterium
CCTCAACAGGAGCAAGCTTTTGATTTTCAGTACAGCTATGAGAAAGAAACCAGGGATTTGGCTTTTCTTAGCTTACTCGACTTTCGGAAGTCCGCACTAACGGATAGTTTTCACATTGTTATTGATCTGCCTTTAGCACATACTTTGCATTATCAGTTGGAAGATTCTTTGAAGCAAAGCGCTTGGTTGCAGATTAAGGAGGAGGAGATAGCAGGGCATAGACGCTATGTGTTTGAAGGGCGACCAGCGCGTTCTGATGGCTATCCAACGGGGATAGGGGCGATGATTCGATTGATGGTGACACCTAATGGGGGAGCGCCTTATGATTATTATAATGACTGGTATCGGATGTTGGTTCGGCCTACGGCTGTGTTGGGGGAGGATTTGAAAAAGGAGATTCGGCAGCAGGTAGCGGGGATGGAAGAGGATAGGCAAAGGATAGAAACGATTTTTAATTTGATTAAGGATCGGACCAGTTATATTGCCTTTGAAGAGGGGCTTGGAGCCGTTCAGCCGCGGGATGTGAATCGCATTTGGATGGCACAACAGGGGGATTGCAAGGATATGAGTAATCTGCTTTGTTCGGCCCTGCGCGAATTGGGCTATGAGGCGCATCTGGCGCTTTCTGCGACGATTGGGCATCATTTTGATTTGGACTTTCCCAGTGTGGCTTCTGCCAATCATGCCATTTGTGTATTAAAATTAGCGGATCATTGGCTGTATTTGGATGCGACGGAGGATTCTGGTTTTTATGCTTATCCAAGTCGACAGATTCAGGGGCGGAATATTTTTATTATTGATGAGGAAGCGGGACAGTTGCATCGAGTACCTGTAGTGGCTTCACAAAGTAATCGAGTGCTTCATCGCGTGCAATTGGCGCAGCAGGGGAGCCGTTTGGAAGGAGAAGTTAATTATGAATATTTTGGCTTGAGCCAGTTGACTTTTAGAGATGCCCAAAAGTTATTGGCGCAAAGTCGTTTACAACAAAAATTACAAAAGTATTTGGCGGGGCAATCGGCCAATTTGAACTATAAGGATTTGGAGCTCTTGGTTCAAGACAGCACTTGTCAGATCAAAGCGCGTATTCGAAGTGATCGCAATATTACGACCATTCGCAATAAGCATTACCTGTCTTTGGCTTTTTTACCCAAACCCAATCGACAGGTGATTTCATCAGATGCGGTAAGTGTACATTTTTATGAGACAAGCCATCGAGATTTTGCGGTAGAATTAACGCTTGATCAGCCCATTATTTTGAAAGCCTTTGAACCAGTGGAGGTATCAGAAAATGGTCTTCACTTTTCTTTTCAAGTCGACCAAACAGCTCCCAATCAACTGACTATTGAATATCGCTATATTAATGAATTACTAAAACTGGAAGGTGACCAATTACAAACCTTTCGAAACATCGATCAACTGATCGAACAGACCTTCCAAAAATCGATTATTTATGAAGATCCAACCTAGCCTTTGGCTAAAGTCGCTTAGCTTGATTTGCGGGGCTTTTATTTTAATAATGCTTCCATTAAGTGCTCAGAAAGATTATAAATGGGATAAAAAAGTTAAACCCACGCCAGCTATTTCTGCAGAGTTTAAGGAAGCAGATGCCGTAATGATCTATAATTTTGAACAAAGACAAACGTACTTCCAAGACCAAGGCTTTTATTGTCGAAATATCATTAAGCGACGAATCAAGATACAAACCCAACTTGGTTTGGAACGCTATGCCAGAATTATCCTTCCCAAAAAACGGGACATGCGGATGTCCATATTGGACGCACGGACCATAAAAAAAGATGGGAGCATCGTTGATTTGGATGCCAAGAACGACATTAAAGTCATAGAGCTGACTAGTGATGATGATTTATTTGACCGCAGCCGCTATAAGGTTTTTTCTGTACCTGGAGTCGAGGTAGGAGATGAAATTGAAGTCGTTTGTATTCATGAAGGCGATAATAT
>JBCBDH010000981.1:0-1945 GCA_038529855.1 Bacteroidota bacterium
GCTAGCGAAGTAGAAAATAAGGAAACATTTATCATCTTTTTAAAGACTTTAATAAAGGATTTTGAAAAGAATACAAATGATTGGGATAATGCTGAGTTATCTCAATTCCTTGAAGGGATATATGGCTACTCTTTGGATAAAGCTTTTCCTGCAGAACCTTCTTGGAAGGAATTTGCTGAAATACTAATCGCAGCTAGAGTTTATGAATAAAGTTTAGTATCCAGAAATTTGAACCAAAGCCAGCCCTCCCAGGCTGGCTTTCCTCTTCCCCCCTACCCCAATTCCCATTCCACCACTTTCTGTGACAACACAAATAAATTCATATAAAAATAAATTAAATTTAAAAACACTAAAGCCCTTCCCCTAGAACAATTCTCTCGCCCCATCCCATCTCCCACCGTGACGATACCCCACCTAAAAAAACGCTGTGCATGACTTGTGATACATCCAAATAGCCTTTACTTTTGCAGCATAATATAAAGTAATCGAGTATGAAATTGAGATACCTTATAAAGCCTGTGAAAGCAAAGCCACTACTTACTAACTTATCCATTTTCTTAGCTTTATTTTGTTCACCAGCGGTCTCGACTTTTGCGAGCGGCTAAAACCATAGGAATGACCTAACGTACTGAATTAAGCTAGAAGCACCACCTCCAAATCTCCCCCCCCTACTAATCCATCGGAACTAAAAATTATTGTTCGCCCAACCTGGCGAATAGGCTGTTCAGTTGATTGAATTGCGACTGACGACAGGGTTTGACCCTATTGCTTGTTTGAAGGTATTGACCATTGAACAGCCTGATTGTACTATGACTAATTTTTATTTTTTATCAACCATAATTAATCTAAAACAGTATTGAATGAAAGCAATGAAGATTAGATTGCTGTTCGGGCTGGCCTGGGCTTTTTTTAGCCTTCATGTACAGGCACAGAACGACAACATGGTGGACTTGTTCACTGGTGATTTCCGGTATCAAGTCCCGGCAATGGCTATTCCGAGTACGGAAGGGCCTGCAGTTGCCTTGGGACTCTCCTACAGAGGAGGGATACAAATGAGCCAAAAAGCTTCCTGGGTGGGGCTTGGCTGGAACTTGCCCATTGGCGAGATCAAACGCGTTGTCAAGGGCGTACCAGATGAGTGGAATGGCGTGACGCAGTCGACTCAAAAGTATGTCAAAAATGGCAACAATTGGCTATTGGATGCTGATGCTTCTGATGAGACCCAGTATTGGGGGCCCATGCATTTTAAGGATTTCGTAGAGGGCGACGACAGCGCCATGGATACTTACTTCTCCTCTCCAAGAGTGGGTAAGGATTTTACTTATCCAGACTATGACCAATTTCATGTCACTGGACCAGGGCTTAGCGGAACGATGCAAGCCTTTTTATTTGACAAGGGATCATTGGTACACAAGGACGATGAAGATGGACACTACCTCATTGATGCACCTAATGATGAGGTCTCTATCTTTTACAGTACCAATAGTTGGAATCCACCTGCCGAGCAGTATTACCCAACTTGTTTCCCATTTACCAAATCAGCACAGTTTCGTTTCAAAAATGAATTTGGCGCAGTCAATGTCCCTTTTCCATTTAGAAAACCTACACAGAGCGTAAGTCACTATCACGGATTTGAAATCTATACTGATCCTTATAATGGTCAGTACAATCAAACCACAGGTAAGGCCATCAATGCCAAAGACGTCGTGTACTATACCAATGGAGAGATTAAGAGTAACAAGAATTATCTGGTTAACTACAAAGGATTTATCGACTATCCCAAACTGGCGCCAGCCAATCGCGGACACGATGATGATATTGGTGCTTTCCGTGTGACGAATGAAGCGGGAATGACCTATCATTATGCCTTACCCGTTTATGTTAATGAAGAACACAGCTTGACTTTTGAAATGGAAGATACATTGTCGATATCGAAATCTTCCAT
>JBCBDH010000982.1:0-1937 GCA_038529855.1 Bacteroidota bacterium
GAGCAGGATGATCTATGCCCAAAAGTCAAACGAAGTCAAGCTCAGGAAACCAAAGTGGAAATTCCGAAAACCACCTAAAATAAAAGTAGGACGCAATGCCGAAATGCGAAAATGTAGGCTAGCTTATTAATTTATTTTCAATGAAAAAATTATCCATCTTTTTATTTCTATTCTGCTTGTATATAGGCTCAATCAGTGCCCAGCAAGCCATCAGTAATTGTACCTCTGTAACCGTAACCAATACCCCCCCTTTCCCCACTGTTTACTTTACCAATGTAGGCTTTGCCAATTGCCGCAATCCTGTACCCGCAGGTTGCTGTCGAGTCATCTACTCTGGTCAACCCACAACCGCTCGCTACTGGCTAGAGAGAAGAAATAATAATGGCACCTTTTCAACAGTTGCAGGACCACAATTTAATACCACCTTCAATAATGTATCTAAAGGAACCTATAGGGTAAGAATTCAGGTACCCAATATCGCCACCAATGAATGTGATTTCCCCTCTCAGGAACCCATTGAATGCTACAATTATCTAGGGCAGTTTCTAGGCTTTTGGGGAACTTGGGATAATTCGCCATTTGCGACTACTCCTGTCTCCTTTACCAATGAAGTACTGGTCGGCCCCACCTTCAACAGCGATATCTCCTACACTTTTATAGATATTCCTGAAACGGGTTCTGAACAAGCCTACGACTTTGGCGAAGAGGTTATCATCAATAATGCCACACAGCACTACGACCTTTGGTGGTTGGCGGTCTTTGAAAGTGGCCCTACTTTTAATCGCTACAGAAGTAATGGTTGGAGCAATGGGACGATGAACCAATTCAACCTAACTGATTTTTGGAAGGCTAATAATCCCAATTGGAAATTTGAAACCTTTCACAACTACACCGTGCAATTCGTCGCCGAAAATCGAAGATGTAGGAATGCCATCGAATGGCCTGCCAGCGGGTGGAATGTACTCAATCGAAATTATTTTATCTGCCCTGCAGGAACAGGTTGCCAATTTGATATCGACGATAGAGAAATTACCTTGAGTCCCAATCCCGCCAAAAACTACATTCGACTTGATAACTTTGACCCCATACAGGATGAAAATTACTACTTGCGCATTTCTGATGTCAGCGGAAGACTACTAATCTCCCTACCCATTTACTCTAATGAAGTGGACATTAGTGAGCTACAAAACGGAATGTACATCGTCAATATTGAACATGAAGGCGATTTACTATTGAGTACTAAAATGGTCGTTAGTAAATAAACAGCTTCACCGTCCTGTCTAATTTAGGCAGGACGGATTTTCTTTTTCAATGATGAGAGTACTTTATTCTTTTCTAATAATACTGAGTGGTAACCTTAGCATCTGCTCCCAAAATCTAATTCCCAACCCTGGGTTTGACAAATTGGTACAATGCCCTGATGCCTACAGTCAAATTGACTTTACCGCTTATTGGACCAGCGCTAGCAATGGGACACCTGATCTCTATCATGCTTGTGCTAATGCCATTGGCCTTCAGGTTCCCAATGCAGGTATTCATCCTGATAGCTATCAGGAAGCAAAAAGCGGAATGGGCTATGTAGGCATATACGTTTATTCCAACATCCAAAATGGCAGTGGTAATAGCGAATATCTACAATCACCGCTTACAGAAACATTAAAAGCTGGTCATACTTATTTTATATCTTTTGAAGTTTCTCCAGACTTATCCGCTAATAATTATTGGCGCTATACAGATGGCATTGGGCTGGCCTTTAGCGATAGCTTTTTCTATCAAAATCTAACTGGTCAACAAGCCATCGCGCTAGAGGTGGTCGTCAATAATCCATTGGGTTTTATTCAAGATACCAATACTTGGACGCGTATCAGCGATTGCTACACTGCCAATGGGACAGAACAATTTGCCATTATCGGAAATTTCCAATCAACTGAAGCGAC
>JBCBDH010000983.1:0-1858 GCA_038529855.1 Bacteroidota bacterium
TTCCGCTCTAGAAAAAGAGTAGCCCACCACCGCATCCTGAACCATAAGCCCCGCTTCATCCTGTGGGAAGGTATTGCTGATGTAATCAATCACCCCTGCCAATGCCGCGGTATTCGTCGTACTCCCCGTATACAAACCAGCAACCGCTGCCGCTGAAAAATCAAAAAATAGCCAGAGCACGGCTGCGACGACACCAGAAAACAGGAGCATAGAAAGGGTAAAGGCGAAATCCCGAAAGCCATTTCGCTGATAGGCATTAAAAAAAGCAGGGCCAGAGCTCAAACCAATGGAATAGGCATAAAGCGAAAGCCCCAAAAGCAAAATGATCTCTGGTATTTGCAAACGGGAATCAATAGACCCAATCCCCAATCCAACAAAAAGGACTGCTGCCAGTCCAAGGGAGTTCCCCCTGAACTCAATGCTTCCCACCAGATAGCCTAGGGAAGCGACGATAAACAACAACAAGAGTGGAAATTCACTCAGATAAGTAATCATCAATTTGGGCATTTGATTGAATGAAGGCGCAAAGCTACTACAAAATTGAATGGGTAGCAATGCCTATTTACGCGTGCCTCGCCCTATGAAAACGATGAGGAAACAGATCGCCAAAATGGGGATGAATGATTCAAAACCCATCAAATAAGCACTGGGTAACCAAGCGTAGTAAAAGGCCATGAGCAGTCCTTCTCCAATAAGGATAGAAGCAATAGCAAAACGCGGCTTTACGGACCAGCCTCGCACGATAAATAAACTCAGCGGAAATAGTACAGCCAAGCCAGCAAAAGCCATCTTCCCCATATCAAAAATGGTGGCAAAGGGGCGAATGGCAATGAGCAAACCAATAATGGCAAAAACACCAACCAATATACGTCCCATCAAGACCTCCTGTTTAAAATCCAATTGCTTTTTGCTGATGGGTAGGTAAAAATCGCGCGTCATGATCGTACTCAGAGCCAGTAGCTGCGAGTCCAAAGTGGACATAAAGGCCGCAATAGCTCCCGTCATAATCAATGCGGAAAAGCCCTCTCCCACATGTTCGACCAACATCATAGGCAATATCTGATCTGCCGCCTTGCCTTCCAATCCTGGAAAAGACAAATGTCCCAAAGCGCCAATAACCACTGGAAACAGGGAAATAAGCAATGGAATAGCGGCATAAAGGAGGGCTGATTGCTTCAAATGGCGAAGGTCTCTTGCGATGTAAAACCGCATGAATAGCTGCGGAAACATGGGAATACAAAAGAGCCAAAAGATCATAAAGCTAAACCACTTTTGCGGCGTGTAATGCCCATTCCCCCCTTCAATGCTGAATAGTTCAGGTTTAAGCTCCAATAATTGGGTATTGGCCGCTTGTAGCCCTCCAAGGCTATTACTTACCATAATTAGGGCCAACAACATAAACAAGATGACGAGTAAACCCTGCTTCAAATCCGTCCTCGCCACACTTTGCATCCCTCCAATAACGACGTATACAATCGTAAACACGGTAAGCAAAACTACACCTAGTAAATAAGGAATTTCCCCATCCGTCAGGTTCTCTAAAATATAGCCACCTCCCACAATTTGCAAAGCCAAATAGGGCAAGGTATACACCATCATCACCCCCGCATACAGATAGCGCAGGCTAGAACTACCCGTTTGCCCATAAATCAGCTCTCCTGGCGTGATATAACCATATTTTTTACCCAAATTCCAAACTGGCGTACCAATCAAATAAAAAGACAAGGCAGCAAAAGCGGTCCCAAAAGCCATAATGGTATAGTGGGCAAAACCAATTCGATAGCCTTCTCCAGCAAAACCCAAAAAGTAAAAGGCGCTAAAATTGGTGGCTAGAATGGTAAAAAACAGCGAGAGCGTA
>JBCBDH010000984.1:0-1931 GCA_038529855.1 Bacteroidota bacterium
AAGGGGAAGGGGAACCCATTTTTGCCAATTTACCCAATCCCTTCTATGTTGCTGATTTTCGTGATTATCAGGTGGTTCAACCCAATGTACAGCGGATGGATGAACTGGGCGCAAAATTATTGCTACTGGAAAAATTCCGTCCACATGTTCCCTTGGAGCGTGCGATGATGGGCATACGATTCTCCGCAGAGTTTTTTGGTGTGCAGTTCCATCCAGAAGCAGACCCAGAGGGCATGTTGATCCATTTTTCTGCAGCAAAACGCAAGAAAGGGATCATTGACGAACACGGAGAAGCCAAGTTTGACCAAATGATAGCCGATCTTAACGATCCTGAAAAGATTCCACTGACGCATCGAACGATATTACCCACCTTTTTGGATCATGCCATTGAGGTGCTACACTTGAGTATGGTAAGTATGTAAATTTATAAACCCTAATTTCTCCAATTTAGCGCCAACCACTCGCGCTTAACCCCTCACGAAAAATGATCGCTGCTATTCGTTCGCAGTACAATCAGGCATTTAGCGAAGCCCGCTATCAAGCCTTTTTAGATGATATTGCCAACACCTACAATCATCGGGCGCCTTTCCGGATTGCCGAAACCCCCGTTTTTCTAAACCACGACCTAAAGAGACAACTCTTTGAAGCTTGTGAGCAAATCACAGATGTTCTTTGCCAGCCCAATTTCAAGGAATTGTCACAAGGGGCTATCCTTCCCAATCAACTGGTCCCAGGTGATGAAGGTAAGTCTACCTTCCTCCAGATGGATTTTGGTATCTGTCGGGATGAAAATGGCCATCTGTCTCCCCAATTGATCGAAGTCCAGGGTTTTCCTTCTCTCTACTTTTTTCAGGATTTAGTCGCCAATGCTTATTACAAGCATTTTGATCTTCCCAGTGGCTATAACCACCTGTTTAATGGATTGGATTCTGCTGCTTATATCGAGCTATTGCGCAAGAATACGGTCGGAAGTAGCCAGCCAGAAAATGTGATATTGTTAGAAGTACAACCCAAAGATCAGGTGACCTATATCGATTTTCTGGGAGCAGAGCATCATCTGGGCGTCAAGACCAAATGTGTGACGGAGCTTCGCAAAGAAGGAAAAGATATCTATTACATCGCCGAGAATGGTCGAAAGGTTGGCGTAGAAAAAATTGTGAATCGCGTCATCTTTGATGAGCTCATTCGCCGCGACGACCTGCCGCGTGAATTCTACTTTACCCAAGAGGCCAATATCAAATGGGTAGGGCATCCGCATTGGTTTTTCCGCATTAGCAAACATACGCTTCCCCTATTGGATAATCCTTATGTTCCCAAATCTTACTTCCTCAGCGATTTGGAGGAATGGCCGGATGATCTGCACAATTACGTTCTGAAACCCCTTTATTCTTTTGCAGGAACGGGTGTAGTGATCAATATCAATCGCTACGATTTAGATGCCATTACGGATCGAGAAAACTATATCCTACAACGCAAGGTGGACTATGCCCCTGTCGTCGAAACGCCCAATGTTCCGGCCAAATGCGAAATCCGTATGCTGATGATCTGGGAGGAAGGAGCGGAGCGACCCAAAATGGTAAACAACCTGGCCCGCTTGAGCAAAGGCGAAATGATTGGTGTGCGCTATAATAAAGATAAAGATTGGGTAGGGGGTAGTGTAGGCTTATTTCCCGAATAACGCCCTGTCGGACTGAATCCCCGCCAAAGCGGGTTCAGTCCGACAGTTGCGCGTGGGGCCAGTCCGACAGTTGCGCGTGGGGTCCGTCCGACAATCGCAGATTAGCCCAAAGTACCAACAGCTAAAGGCCCAGACCGCAAGCTATGCCTAAAGCAAGAATGTTCATAAAAAATGCGATGTGTAATTTTGTGGACTCCTACCACATAGTGGTAGCCAATTTGATCAAAATCTTCTCCTACTGCCATGGGAGAAG